>NZ_JBHZOP010000021.1:0-25782 GCF_042787595.1 Stenotrophomonas sp. YIM B13575
GTGGTGGGGGCCAGCAGGACCGTTGGCGCCATGGATGGCGCCATCGAGCCCCCATGGATGGGTTTACGGCGTGTCCTGCTGGCCCCCACCGCGCCGCCCAGCCCACAGCAATCCAGCGGTTGCTTTGGCTTTGGCCGTTGCCTCGGCTCTGGCGGTTGCTCTGGCCTCTGCGGGTGCCGGGCGCCGCCCGGCCGAAGCCTACCCCCGCTTCCGGTACAATGTCGGGCCCGTTTCCCAACTACGGTTCCCCGGACATGATGGTCCTCGAGGGCGCGCCCGCCCTGTCGCCGTTCCGCCGCGAACGTCTTGAATCCCGCCTGCAGTCCATCGCTCCCTCCCTGCGCATCAGCGGTGCCTGGCACGTCTACTTCGTGCAGGCCGAGGGCACTGCCGCCCCCGACGTCGACACCCTGTGCCGCATCCTGGAAGCCCGCCCGCAGTCCGAGGCGGTCGCTGACGGTGCGGTCAGCCGCATCGTGGTGCCGCGCCTGGGCACGCTGTCGCCGTGGTCGAGCAAGGCCAGCGAGCTGGTCCGCGGTGCCGGCCAGCCGGTGAGCCGGGTCGAGCGTGGCCTGCGCATCGACGTACAGGGCTGGCCGACAGACGCTGCCGCCCAGCAGGCACTGGTCAAGGTGCTGCACGACCCGATGACGCAGTCGGTGCTGGAAACCGTCGACCAGGGCCAGTCCCTGTTCTCGACTCCGGCCCGTGGCGAACTGGAGCGCGTGCCGGTGGACCAGCTGGAGGCCGCCAACCAGCGCCTCGGCCTGGCCATGGCACAGGACGAGATCGACTACCTGCGCGAACGCTTCACCGCGCTGGGCCGGTCGCCGTCGGACGTGGAACTGATGATGTTCGCGCAGGCCAATTCCGAGCACTGCCGGCACAAGATCTTCAATGCCAGCTGGACCATCGACGGCCAGGAGCAGGACCGCTCGCTGTTCCGGATGATCAAGAACACCCACCAGCAGACGCCGCAGCACACGCTCAGCGCGTACAGCGACAACGCGGCGGTGATCGAAGGTCATCCGGCCTCGCGCTATCGTCCGGACCCGGCCAGCGGCGAGTACCGCCGCGAACCGCAGGTGCCCAGCGCGTTCCAGATCAAGGTGGAAACGCATAACCACCCGACCGCGATCGCGCCGTTCCCGGGCGCCTCGACCGGTGCCGGTGGCGAAATCCGCGATGAAGGTGCAACCGGTCGTGGCGGCAAGCCGAAGGCCGGCCTGAGCGGTTTCTCGGTCTCGCACCTGCGCATTCCCGAGCTGCCGCAGCCGTGGGAAGCGCCGCGCGCGCTGAACCCGCGCATGGCGCCGGCGCTGGAGATCATGACCGACGGCCCGCTGGGCGGCGCTGCGTTCAACAATGAATTTGGTCGGCCGGCCCTGCTCGGCTACTTCCGCAGCTTCGAACTGCCGGAAGGCGCCGACCTGGTGCGCGCCTACGACAAGCCGATCATGCTGGCCGGTGGCCTCGGCGCCATCGATCGCGTGCAGGTCGACAAGATCCTGCTGCAGGACGGCGATGCCGTGATCGTGCTCGGCGGCCCGGCGATGCTGATCGGTCTCGGCGGCGGTGCCGCCAGTTCGGTTGCCTCCGGTGAAAGCGCCGAGGACCTGGACTTCGCCAGCGTGCAGCGTGACAACCCGGAAATGGAGCGTCGCTGCCAGGAGGTCATCGACCGCTGCGTGGCGATGGGGACCAACAACCCGATCAAGTTCTTCCATGACGTCGGTGCCGGTGGCCTGTCCAATGCCATTCCCGAACTGCTGCACGATTCCGGCGTGGGCGGCATCATCGACCTGGGCAAGGTGCCCACCGACGATCCGTCGCTGTCGCCGATGCAGCTGTGGTGCAACGAGTCGCAGGAGCGCTACGTGCTCGGCGTGGCGCAGGAGCGCCTGGCCGAATTCGCCGCGCTGTGCGCACGTGAGCGCTGCCCGTTCGCTGCGGTCGGTGTCGCCACCGCCGCCGAACACCTGGTGGTGGCCTATGGCGCCGTGCCGGGCAACATTCCGGCCGACGCGCCGATCGACCTGCCGATGGACGTGCTGTTCGGCAAGCCGCCGAAGATGCACCGCGATACCGCGCACCCGCCGGCACCGCGCTGGCCGGCGCTGAAGACCGCTGGCCTGGACCTGCAGGAAGCCGGTCTGCGCGTGCTCGCGCACCCGACGGTGGCCTCCAAGAACTTCCTGGTCACCATCGGCGACCGCAGCGTCGGCGGCCTGACCGCGCGCGAGCAGATGGTTGGCCCGTGGCAGCTGCCGGTGGCCGACGTGGCGATCACCCTGGCCGATTTCGACGGCGTGGCCGGCGAGGCGATGGCACTGGGTGAACGCACGCCGCTGGCGTTGCTGGACGCGGCTGCTTCGGCCCGCATGGCCGTTGGCGAAGCACTGACCAACCTGTGCGCGGCCCCGGTCGATGCGCTGGATGAAATCAAGCTGTCGGCGAACTGGATGGCCGCTGCCGGCCACCCGGGCGAAGACGCGCTGCTGTACGACGCAGTGAAGGCGGTGGGCATGGAACTGTGCCCGCAGCTGGACATCAGCATCCCGGTGGGCAAGGACTCGCTGTCGATGCAGGCGCAGTGGCACGACCAGGGCGAGGCGCACAAGAGCGTGTCGCCGGTGTCGCTGGTGATCACCGCGTTCGCGCCGGTGGCCGATGCACGCCAGCAGCTGACCCCGCTGCTGGACCGCGATATCGACAGTGAGCTGTGGTTGATCGGTCTGGGTGCCGGCAAGCAGCGCCTGGGCGGTTCGATCCTGGCCCAGGTGCACGCCGACCATGGCGACCTGCCGGCGTTCGCCGGTGCCGCCCCGGACCTGGACGACCCGCAGCGCCTGCGTGGCTTCTTCGAGCTGATCCGCGATGCACGCCAGGCCGGCCTGCTGCGCGCGTACCACGACCGCAGCGACGGTGGTGCGTTCGCCGCGCTGTGCGAAATGGCCTTCACCTCGCGCCTGGGTCTGGACATCACCCTCGACGCCTGGGGCAATGATCCGTTCCGCAGCCTGTTCAATGAAGAGCTGGGCGCTGTTGTGCAGATCGCCCGCGAAGACCGCGCCGCGTTCGCCGACCTGGTCGAGCGCCATGCGCTGACCGAGTGCGCGCAGCGCATCGCCAAGCCGACCACCGCGCCGGTGGTGCGGGTGTCGCTGGGTGGTGACTCGCTGGCCGAATGGCGCTGGGAAGCGTTGTTCGACGCCTGGTGGTCGGTCACCCACGCGATGCAGAAGCGCCGCGACAATCCGGCCAACGCCGATGCCGAGCGCGAGATCGCCCGCGCCTTCACCGCGCCGGGCCTGAAGCCGAAGCTGAGCTTCGACCTCAATGAGGATGTCGCCGCGCCGTTCGTGCAGACCGGGGCGCGTCCGCGCGTTGCGATCCTGCGCGAACAGGGCGTCAACGGCCAGATTGAAATGGCCAACGCCTTCGAACGTGCCGGCTTCCGCGCATTCGACGTGCACATGAGCGACCTCATCGAAGGCCGCGTGGCGCTGCAGGACTTCACCGGCCTGGTCGCCTGCGGCGGCTTCAGCTACGGCGACGTGCTCGGTGCCGGCCGTGGCTGGGCGACCTCGATCCTCGAGCGCACTGCGCTGCGCGATGCCTTCGCCGCGTTCTTCGCGCGCGAGGACAGCTTCGCCCTGGGCGTGTGCAACGGCTGCCAGATGATGAGCCAGCTGAAGGACATCATCCCCGGTGCCGAACACTGGCCGCAGTTCCGCCGCAACGCCAGCGAGCAGTTCGAAGCCCGCACCGCGCTGCTGGAGGTGGTGGAGTCGCCGTCGATCCTGCTGCGTGGCATGGCCGGTTCGCGGCTGCCGGTGGCGGTGGCGCATGGCGAAGGCCAGGCGGTGTTCGACAACGCCGTCGACCAGGCCACAGCCCGCGTCGCGCTGCGCTACATCGATGGCAACGGCAACGTCGCCAGCCAGTACCCGCTGAATCCGAACGGCTCGCCCGACGGCATCACCGGCCTGACCAGCACCGACGGCCGGGTGACCATCATGATGCCGCACCCGGAGCGCACCCCGCGCGCGCTCAACCTGAGCTGGGCCCCGGCCGAGTGGCAGGGCGATTCACCGTGGATGCGCATGTTCCGCAACGCACGGGTGTGGTGCGGCTGATCGCACACGCGTTGCGCAGCTGACGATGCCATCGCGTATGGAAACCCGCCGGGAAACCGGCGGGTTTTTCTTTTTGAATACGGAAAATCCTGTGCTGGCCATCAGTTACATACGTTTTCATATGTGAGGATTCCCTCACGTACGCCTAACGAAATACGTACATAAACAAGTGAAACAGTGAACTGCTTCACGGCAATGGCTTTTGCTGCGTCAAACTCTTGACGATTCGCAAAGATGCCGTTAACACTTGACCCCCGTTTCAAATCTGTTCATCCCGCAGTAACCGCACGGCGCATGCGCTCGGTTTTCTGTCCCTGCGCGCCGTTCGGCAATACCCCGCAGTAAATCACGCGAATAACGCCCCCAGGGGACGTTGAACCACGAAGGTTCGGCGGTGGCGTTGCTTTGCCCAAAACCAGTCCAATCAGGAGCCGTACCGATGAATCGGATTTATCGCAAGGTCTGGAACAAAGCATTGGGTCAGTTGGTGGTGGCCTCGGAACTGGCCTCTTCCAGCTCATCAGGCGGGGTCGTCGACCAGCGCCGCAGTGCGACGGATGCCGCGCCGGCACGACTGGCCGCAGCGTTGGCCTTGGCAATGGGATTGGGCATGACCGGCATCGCTTCGGCGCAGTCGGTCGAGATTGGCGGCAGCGCGAACTGCGTGGTGCTCAACAGCAAGGTGGTGGACAAGTGCGCGGTCGATGGCACTGCCAGCGCCAAGGGCAGCAACGCGGTGGCGATCGGCGCGGGTACCAGCGCCACAGGCGCCAACAGCGTGGCGCTGGGCGCCGGTTCCAAGGCAGCACGCGCCAACACCGTCTCTGTCGGTGATGCCGGCAAGGAACGGCAGGTGACCAACGTCGCCGCCGGTACCGCCGCCACCGATGCGGTGAACAAGGCGCAGCTGGATGCACAGGCACGCGCCACGCAGGCGGCGCTTGCGCAGGCAGCGGCCGAGGGCAGCCGCTACTTCAAGGCCGATGGCGCGGGTGACAACAGCGACGCGGCGAAGATCGAAGGCGAGGGCGCCATCGCGGTCGGCAGCGGCAGCCAGTCGCTGGCCAACGCCACCACTGCGGTCGGCACCCAGGCGATTGCTGCGGGCGTCGGTGCCAGTGCCTTCGGCCAGAACGCGCTCGCCTTCGGTGATGCCAGCGTGGTGGTCGGGCAGAGCGCGGCCGCATTCGGCCTGGGCGATACCGCCGTCGGTGCCCATGCCGTCGCCGCCAGCGAGAACGGCGCAGCCACCGCACTGGGCGCACTGTCCGAAGCCAGCGCCGATGGCGCAACTGCGGTCGGTGCAGGCGCGGTGGCGATGGGCCCGGGCAGCACCTCGCTGGGCCGCGGTGCAACGGCCGCCAACGAAGCCTCCATTGCCGTCGGTGCGTTCAGCACCGCAGTGGGCGAGTACAGCACCGCGCTTGGCTCCAATTCGGCCGCCGTGGCCACCGGCAGCGTGGCGCTCGGCGCCGGCTCGCTGGCCGATCGCGTGGATACCGTTTCGGTAGGCGCGGTCGACTACGGCCTGACCCGGCAGATCACCAGTGTTGCCGCAGGTACCGAAGATACCGATGCGGTCAACGTTGGCCAGTTGAAGGACGTGGCGGCAGTAGCCGATACCACCGCCAAGCGCTTCCAGGCCACCGGCAGCAGCAACAGCGATGCCGGCGCATGGGCCGAGGGAGATGACGCGCTCGCCGCTGGCGAAGCCGCCAATGCGATCGGCAACGGCACGACCGCGGTCGGTGCAGGTGCAACCGCTGTCGCGCAGAACGCCACTGCGATCGGCAACAACGCGCTGGCCTCGGGCCAGAACAGTGCGGCCTTCGGCAACAACGCGCAGGCAGTCGGTCCGGGCAGCGTCGCCGTCGGCGGCGCCGCGGTGGATGCCGATGGCAATCCGCTGATCACCAGTGGTGGCGTGCCGGTAGAGACCGGTGCCACCAGTGCCGGGGTCGGCGGTACCGCTGTCGGTGCCAGCGCCGATGCCGGCGGTTTCGCCGCCTCGGCGTACGGTGTGGGTGCCTACGCGGCAGGTGCGCAGTCGTCGGCGTTCGGTGCGGTCTCCAATGCCATCGGCGACTACTCCACGGCCGTCGGTACGCAGAGCAACGCTACCGGCACCAGCAGTGTGGCCATCGGTGGTCCGGCCGACCTGATCCCGGGCCTGGGCTTTTTCGTGCAGACCCAGGCCAGTGGCGAGGCGGCCACGGCCGTCGGTGCCGGCGCGATTGCCAGCGGTGACCACGCCGTGGCCAATGGCAGCCTGACCGAGGCCTCCGGTGCCGAGTCGGTCGCCGTGGGCTACTTCGCCTACGCACCGGGCGAGAACGCCAGCGCACTGGGTGCGCAGACCTGGGCCAGTGGCGCGCAGAGCACCGCCGTCGGCTACTACGCCACCGCGCGCGGTGCCAACAGCGTTGCACTGGGTGCGAATTCCGAAGCGGTGCGCGCCAACAGCGTGGCCGTGGGCAGTGCCGGCAACGAGCGGCAGATCACCAGCGTGGCGGCCGGCAGCGAAGCCACCGATGCAGTGAACAAGGCACAGCTGGACGCCGTGGCCAGCACCGCCGACACCACCGCGCGCTTCTTCCAGGCGCAACCGGAAAGCGGCAGCGATGCCGGTGCCTACGCAGAAGGCGAGGGTGCGGTGGCGGCGGGTTCGGCCAGCAACGCCATCGGTGCCGGCGCGTTGGCACAGGGTGCAGGCGCTGCGGCCATCGGCGCCGACAGCGTGGCACTGGGCCGCAATACCTTCGCCGATGGCGACGGTGCAGTGGCCGTGGGTGGCCTCGGCCAGGCGTACGACGAATACAACCAGCCGCTGCTGGATGACCAGGGCAATCCGGTGCAGATCGGCACCACCGCGTCGGCCGGGTCCACCGCCGTCGGCAATGCCGCGCAGGCGACCGGTGCCAGCAGCAGCGCCTTCGGCAATGCGGCACAGGCCACCGGCGACAACAGCTTCGCGGCGGGCGGCAAGTCGCGCGCTACCGGCAGCTATGCCGTCGCCATCGGTGACAGCGCCTTCGCCAAGTCCGACGACAGCACCGCCGTGGGTGGTTACAGCACCGCCAGCGAAGAGGGCGCTACTGCCTTCGGTGCCGGCGCCTGGGCCACCGGCCGCAATGCCTCGGCGTTCGGTCCGGCGGCATGGGCCAGCGCCAACGGCGCGACCTCCATCGGCTACAACAGCTGGGCCAACGGCACCAGTTCCACCGCCGTCGGCCGCGGCGCCTTCAGCTACGGCGACAACAGTGTTGCGCTGGGCTTCCAGGCACTGGGCAACAGCATCAACAGCATCGCCATCGGCACCAACACGGTGGCTGGCGGTGAAAGTGCGATCGCCCTGGGCGCGGGCAGCACGGCCAGTGGCAACAACGCGGTTGCGCTGGGTGCCGGTTCGGTGGCCAGCCGTGACCGCAGCGTGTCGGTGGGCAGCGCCGGCAGCGAGCGGCAGATCACCAGTGTGGCGGCCGGTACCCAGGCCACCGATGCGGTGAACAAGTCGCAGCTCGATGCGGTTGCAGCCAGTGCGGCGACCACCGGCAAGTACTTCCAGGCCAGTGGCAGCGCCGACAGCGATGCCGGTGCCTACGTGGAAGGTGACAACGCGCTGGCCGCCGGTGAATCGGCCAATGCCATCGGCAACGGCGCCACCGCGCTGGGCAGTGGTGCCAATGCACTGGCCAGCAATGCACAGGCCATCGGCTTCAATGCGCTGGCCACCGCAGCCAATGCCAGCGCCATCGGTGCCAACGCACAGGCGACCGGCGAATACGCCACCGCGCACGGTGCGGAGAGCGAAGCCAGCGGCGAGCAGAGTGCAGCCTTCGGTGCGGCCTCGGTGGCCAGCGGCGCCGGCAGCACCGCCACCGGCGTGTTGTCCGAGGCCAGCGGCGAGGAAGCCGTGGCGGTGGGCTACTTCAGCAACGCCAGCGGTGAGGCCGCCACGGCGGTCGGCAGTGAAAGCGTGGCCAGCGGCACCGCGTCGGCGGCGTTCGGCATCGGCGCCGAAGCGACCGGCGGCTACAGCACGGCCATCGGTGGTTACGCCAACGCATCGGCATTCAACGCCACCGCCTTCGGCAACTTCGCCAACGCCTCCGGCTCCAACAGCGTGGCGCTCGGCGGCGATTCGGAAGCATCCGGTGCCTACAGCACCGCCACCGGCCAGGGCAGCCTGGCCACCGGCACCAATGCCGTGGCCGTCGGTGGCTCGTTGTTCGGCCTGCTGGCGACCGAAGCATCCGGCGACTATTCCACCGCGGTCGGCGGCGGCGCCTATGCGCCGGGCACCAACAGCACCGCGCTGGGCAATGCGGCGGAATCGCGCGGTGCCAACAGCGTGGCGCTGGGTGCCGATTCGATTGCCGACCGCGACAACACCGTGTCGGTCGGTGGTGGCGGCAACACCCGCCAGATCACCAACGTGGCAGCGGGTACCCAGGGTACCGATGCAGTGAACAAGGACCAGCTGGACGCAGTGGCCGCCGAAGGGGCCAAGACCAGCAAGTACTTCCAGGCCAGTGGCAGCACCGACAGCGATGCTGGTGCCTACGTGGAAGGCGACAGCGCTCTGGCTGCCGGTGAGGCCGCCAATGCGATCGGCACCGGCGCCACCGCACTCGGCGGTGGCGCAACGGCGGTAGCCGCAAACGCCACGGCGGTGGGCTTCAACAGCCTGGCCAGCGGCGGCAACGCGGCCGCAGTGGGCAACAACGCGCAGGCGACCGGTGAAGACAGCGCGGCCCTCGGCAGCGGTGCGGTGGCCAGCGAAATCAGCACCACTGCGACCGGTGCAGGCGCGCAGGCGACGGCGGTGTACAGCACCGCCAACGGTGCCGAGGCGGTCGCCAGCGGTGCGCAGTCGCTGGCCAGTGGTTTCCGTTCGGCAGCCTCTGCAGACGGCACCACCGCAGTAGGCGGTTACAGCGAAGCCAGTGGCCGACTCGGCTCGGCGCTCGGTTATGGCACCGTCGCCAGTGGTGCCAACAGCACCGCTGCCGGTGTGTTCGCTGCGGCGTCGGGCGCCAGCTCGGTGGCCATGGGTGATTCCAGCGAAGCCAGCGGCGATGAGAGCGTGGCCATCGGTGGCAGCACCTTCTTCGGCCTGGTGCCGTCGCGTGCCAGTGGTTACGGCGCAGCGGCCTTCGGCGCCGGTGCCTGGGCCACCGACGACTACGCCACCGCCATCGGCTGGAACTCGTGGGCCGATGGCGCCGAGTCGACCGCGCTGGGTGCCAGCGCTACCGCCAACGGTGCCAACAGCGTGGCCCTGGGCGCAGGCTCCAAGGCCGACCGTGACAACACGGTGGCCGTCGGCAGTGCCGGCAGCGAACGCCAGGTGACCCACGTCGCCGCGGGCACTGAAGGCACCGATGCGGTCAACAAGAACCAGCTCGATGCCGTCGCTGCCACGGCGGACAAGACCAGCAAGTACTTCCAGGCCAGCGGCAGCGCCGACAGTGATGCCGGTGCCTACGTGGAAGGCGACAACGCACTGGCTGCCGGTGAAGCGGCCAATGCGATCGGCACCGGCGCCACCGCGCTCGGCAGTGGTGCCACGGCCGTGGCCGCCAACGCGACCGCCGTGGGCTTCAACTCGCTGGCCACGGGCAGCAATGCGGCCGCGGTCGGCAGCAACGCACAGGCCACCGGCGCAGACAGTGCCGCCCTCGGCAACGGCGCGGTGGCCAGTGGTATCAGCGCTACCGCCACCGGCACCGCGGCACAGGCCAGCGGCGTCTACAGCACGGCCAACGGTGCAGAGGCTGTTGCCAGCGGTGCGCAATCGCTGGCCAGTGGTTTCCGCAGTGCGGCCTCGGCCGACGGCACCACCGCCATCGGTGGCTACAGCGAAGCCAGCGGCCGCCTCGGCACTGCGCTGGGCTACGGCTCGGCAGCGACGGGTGCCAACACCACGGCTGTCGGCTTCGGTGCAGCAGCAGCAGGCAGCGGCGCAGTCGCCGTCGGTCAATCCAGCGACGCCAGTGGCGCAGAGAGTGTCGCCATCGGTGGCAGCACCTTCTTCGGCCTGATCCCGTCGCGTGCCAGCGGTACCGGTGCAGCAGCCTTCGGTGCCGGTGCCTGGGCCACCGACGACTACGCCACCGCAATTGGCTGGAATGCGTGGGCCGATGCGGCTGACAGCACCGCTCTGGGTGCCAGCGCGACGGCCAGCGCTGCCAACAGCGTCGCGCTCGGTGCTGGTTCGAAGGCGGACCGTGCCAACACGGTGGCCGTCGGCAGCGCAGGCAACGAACGCCAGATCACCCATGTTGCCGCCGGCACCGAGACCACCGATGCGGTGAACAAGGGCCAGCTGGATGCCGTGGCCAGTGTCGCCGATAGAACCAGCAAGCACTTCCAGGCCAGCGGCAGTGCCGACAGCGATGCCGGGGCGTACTTCGAAGGCGACAACGCGCTGGCCGCGGGTGAAGCGGCCAATGCGATCGGCAACGGCGCCAGCGCGCTCGGCAGCGGTGCCACCGCGGTCGCGGCCAACGCCACTGCGGTGGGCTTCAATGCGCTGGCCAGCGGCGCCAACGGCGCGGCGCTGGGCAACGCGGCACAGGCCACCGGCGTGGACAGCGTGGCGCTGGGCAGTGGTGCCGCCGCCAGCGAGCTCGGCGCCAGTGCCACAGGCGCCGGTGCACAGGCCAAGGGTGCCTACAGCACCGCCAGCGGCGCGCAGTCCACCGCCAGCGGCACGCAGTCGCAGGCCAGTGGCTTCCGTGCCACCGCAACGGCGGACGGCGCTTCGGCGATCGGTGCCTACGCCGAGGCCAGTGGCCGTCTCGGTACCGCGGTGGGCTATGGCGCCAAGGCCGTGGGCGGTAACGGAACGGCCCTCGGTGTCAGCGCCCAGGCTAACGGGGCCAATAGCGTCGCCTTGGGTGGCGGCTCGGTCGCCGACCGTGCCTACACCGTGTCGGTGGGCAACGTCGGCTTGAACCGGCAGATCACCAACGTCGCCAACGGCACCGAGTGGGACGATGCCGTCAATCGCGGGCAGCTGGATGTGGTCGCCTTTACAGCCAACACCACCAACCGCTACTTCCGTGGTAACGGCAGTGGAACCGCGAGCGCAGTGGGCGCTGATTCGGTGGCGATGGGTTCGACTGCCACTGCCGTCGGCGCACGCAGCATCGCGTTGGGCAGCAACGCCACGGTGCCCGCCAGCGGTGCGATTGCCATGGGTGCCAACGCCGGTGCGACCGGCGTCAACTCGGTGGCTCTGGGTACGGGCGCGACCGCCCTGGAGGCCAACGTGGTGTCGGTCGGTGGCGGCAACGGCACAAACGGCCCGGCCCGGCGCCGCATCGTCAACGTCGCCGACGGCCGTATCGCCGCCGGCAGCAGCGATGCCGTGACCGGTTCGCAGCTCAACGTCACCAACCAGCGCGTGGGCGCGGTGGAAACCCGGGTCGGTGATTTCGACTCGCGCATCGCCACCGTTGAAACCAGCGCGGCCAGTTCGGTCGGCTACGACGATGCCAGCCGTGACCGCCTGACCCTGGCCGGTATCCAGGGCACCACCATCGACAACGTCGGCGCCGGCAGCATTGCGTCCGGCAGCCGCCAGGCGATCAACGGTGGGCAGTTGTTCCAGTCGCTCAGCGATGCCGCCAGCTTCCTCGGCGGCGGTGCCAGCGTCGGCATGCAGGGGGTGTTCGTTGCGCCGAACTATGTGATCCAGGGTTCCACCTACAACAATGTCGGCGACGCGCTGGGTGCACTGGACCGCAAGGTCAGCGAGATCGATCGTCGTACCGCCAGCGGTACGCGTTCCGGCGCGGCCAGCCTGCGTTCGATGGCCGCTCCGCTGGACGCCGACGCGGCCAGCGCGGCCACGGCGTCGGCCAGCGCCGATGCGAGCCTGGCGGATGGCGGATCGACCACGGCGCGGGTGCAGGGCACTCCGACTGCAGCCAGCGCAGGCAGTGCGCAGCCTGCACTGGTCGCAGGCGGTGGCATCAACGCCGTCGCGATGGGTGATGGCGCTGTGGCCAGTGGTGCATCGTCCACCGCGGTCGGCCAGGGCGCGAGTGCGACGGCGGCCAATGCGGTGGCGCTGGGCCAGGGCTCGGTTGCCGATCGCGCCAACACCGTCTCGGTCGGCAGCGAGGGCAACGAACGCCAGGTCACCAACGTGGCGGCTGGTATCACTGCAACCGATGCGGTCAACAAGGGCCAGCTGGACCGTGGCATCACCACCGCCAACAGCTACACCGACAGCCGCGTGCAGGCGGTCACCGACAGCTTCGATGTGTTCAAGGGCGAAGTGGATGGACGCCTGCGCCACATGGATCGCCGTATCGACCGCCAGGGCGCGATGAGCTCGGCGATGCTCAACATGGCCACCAGTGCCGCCGGCATCCGTACCCAGAACCGGGTCGGCGTCGGCATCGGCTTCCAGGGCGGCGAGTCGGCCATGTCGCTGGGCTACCAGCGTGCGATCAGCGATCGCGCCACGGTCACCATCGGTGGTGCCTTCAGCAGTGATGACAGCTCGGTCGGCGTCGGTGCCGGCTTCGGCTGGTAAGTGCGCAACAACGTGCCGGTGGGCAACCCCATCGGCACGTCGAGCAGTGAGCGCCAAAGGGGCGTGGCACGGCAACCCTGGTGGGCCAGCCAGGGCAGTCGCAGGGAGTGATGGCCGTAGTGAGCTCCGTCCGTGCAACGGGCGGAGAAGGAAAGCTCAACCATGACCTTGAAGAGGATTTCGAACGTGACCAAGAAGCAGACCCTTCGCATCAATGTGCTGGCTGCCGCCATGCTGTCTCTGACTGTCGGCGTCGGTGCGGCGCATGCGGCAAAGCCGGGCGTGGCCAAGGAACCGGCGCGCGTGGCCAGCACTGCCCAGCAGAGCGTGGACGGCATCATCGTGAAGTACCGCAACGGCACTGCTGCCGCCAGCGATCGTTCGACCAAGCTGTCGGTGGTGCAGTCGGCACTGTCGCGTGCCATCGTCAGCAGCGGCACCACCAGCCGTGCTGCGGCACTCTCCCCCCTGGTGGAGCGCAAGCTCGGTGCCGGTGGCGACCTGATCCGCCTGAAGTCCAAGCTGGGCGCGGCCGACATGCAGAAGGTGCTGGCTGAACTGAATGCCGATCCGTCGGTGCAGTACGCGGTGGCCAACGTGCGCCTGCAGCGTTCGGACCTGCGTGCCACCAACGCGCAGCCGGCACTGGTGCCCAACGACCCCAACTACGCGCAGTACCAGTGGAACTTCTTCAACGCCACCGGTGGTGTGAACGCCCCGGCCGCATGGGATCTCTCGCAGGGCGAGGGTATCGTGGTCGCCGTGCTCGATACCGGCATCCTGCCGGGCGTGCCGGACTTCGGCAGCAACCTGCTGGAAGGCTACGACTTCATCAGTGACAAGGAATCCTCGCGCCGCCCGAACGACGGCCGCGCACCGGGCGCCACCGACTACGGTGACTGGGTGGAAACGGCCAACGAGTGCTACACCGGCTCCGAACCGGAAGGCAGTTCCTGGCACGGCACGCACGTTGCCGGCACCATTGCCGAGGTGACCAACAATGGCAGCGCGCTGGCGGGCCTGGCCTACAAGGCCAAGGTGCTGCCGGTGCGCGTGCTGGGCAAGTGCGGCGGCACCCTGGCCGACATCAGTGACGCCATCACCTGGGCCTCCGGTGGTACCGTGCCGGGCATTCCGGCCAACACCAACCCGGCCGAGATCATCAACATGAGCCTGGGCGGTGGCGGCGCCTGCGATGCCGCCTACCAGGATGCGATCAACGGCGCCGTGTCGCGCGGCACTCTGGTGGTGGTCGCGGCCGGCAACGAAACCGACAACGCCTCCAAGTACCGTCCGGCCAGCTGCAACAACGTGGTGGCGGTGGGTGCGACCCGTGTCACCGGTGGCATCACCTATTACTCCAACTACGGCACCGCGGTTGACCTGTCGGCCCCGGGCGGTGGCGGCAGCGTCGACGGCAACCCGAACGGCTACATCTGGCAGGTCGGTTCCAGTTCGGAAACCACCCCGGACGCCGGTGAGTGGGTGCTGATGGGCAAGGGCGGCACGTCGATGTCCTCGCCGCACGTTGCCGCGGTGGCCGCGATGGTGCAGAGCGCGTTGATCGCCAAGGGCAAGGAGCCGTTGGCCCCGGCCGCACTGGAAACGCTGCTGAAGCAGAGCGCGCGCAAGTTCCCGGTGACCATCCCGGCGGCGACCCCGATCGGCAGCGGCATCCTCGATGCCAAGGCCGCGCTGGATACCGCGCTGAAGGAGCCGTGCACCGAGAACTGCGAGCCGGAAGGCATTCCGCTGACCAACAAGGTGACCGTGGGTGGCTTGGCCGGTGCAGCCGCCAGCGAAACCGTCTACACCTTCGAAGCGGCGGCCGGCAAGACGCTGAGCGTGCTGACCTACGGCGGCAGCGGCAATGTGTCGGTGTACCTGGCGCAGGGTCGCGTGCCCACCGCGACCGACAACGATGCCAAGTCGACCCGCCCGGGCAATACCGAAACCGTGCGCGTGGCCAAGCCGGTGGCCGGTACCTACTACATCAAGGTGGTGGGTGAGGCCGCTTACAGCGGGGTGAGCATCCTGGCGACCCAGTAATAACGGGCTGTCGTAAATGAATAAGCGCGGCCCGTCACCTGTGTGACGGGCTTCGTCTTTTTACGAAAGAGGAATCGGAGCGGGTGGAAACCACGGCTTAACTGCTAAAGTCGGGACGATCGACAGGAGAGTCACGTGAACGCGCTCGCTGCCACCGCCATCGACGACACTGAAGGCCGCATCCTCGATGCGCTGCTGGCACGTGGTCGGCTCAAGGAAGGAGATCTGGCGCGTGCGCGGCCGCTGCATGCCGAGTCCGGTGGCAGCCTGCTTGGCCTGCTGGTACGGCTGGGACTGGTGTCCGAACGTGACCAGGCGCAGGCCAGCGCCGATGTGCTGGGCCTGCCGCTGCTGGAAGGACGGCAGCTGCCTGAATCGCCGCCGCAGGCACTGGCCGAAGGCCTGCCGCTGTCGCTGCGCTTCCTGAAACAGTTCCATGTATGCCCGCTGGCGCTGGATGAACACGGCGTGCAGCTGTGGCTGGCCGACGCCCACGATCCTTACCCGCAGCAGGCCGTGCAGTTGGCACTGGGTGTGCCGGTCACACCGCTGCTGGGCATGCGCGCGGAGATCGATGATCTGGTCGAGCGCTGGTTCGGCCAAGGCCGCAGCGCGATGGGGGCGATCGTGGAAACCGCCGATGGCGAAGGCGGTGCAGTGGACGATATCGAGCACCTGCGCGATCTCGCCTCGGAAGCGCCGGTGATCCGCCTGGTCAACCTGGTGATCCAGCGCGCGGTCGAACTGCGCGCCTCGGACATCCACGTCGAGCCTTTCGAAAACCGGCTGAAAGTGCGTTACCGCGTCGATGGCGTGCTGGTTGAAGGCGAGAGCCCGCCGGCCAACCTGACTGCTGCGGTGATCAGCCGCATCAAGATCATGGCCCGGCTCAACATCGCCGAGCGCCGCCTGCCGCAGGACGGTCGCATCATGCTGCGCGTGCAGGGCAAGGAACTGGACCTGCGTGTCAGCACGGTGCCCACCGCGCATGGCGAAAGTGTGGTGATGCGCCTGCTCGATCGCGAGACGGTGGTGTTCGATTTCCACCGGCTGGGCTTCACCGATGCCTTCCTGCCGCAGTTCCGCAAGGTGCTGGAACAGCCGCACGGCATCCTGCTGGTGACCGGGCCGACCGGCTCGGGCAAGACCACCACGCTGTACACCGCGCTGAGCCAGCTCAACACCGCCGACGTCAAGATCATCACCGTTGAAGATCCGGTCGAGTACCAGATCGAAGGCATCAACCAGATCCAGGCCAAGCCGCAGATCGGCCTGGACTTTGCCAATGCCCTGCGCAGCATCGTGCGCCAGGATCCGGACATCATCATGATCGGCGAAATGCGTGATCTGGAAACCGCGCGCATCGCGATCCAGTCGGCGTTGACCGGCCACCTGGTGCTGTCCACGCTGCATACCAACAATGCCGCGGGCGGCATCACCCGCCTGCTCGACATGGGCGTGGAAGACTATCTGCTCACCTCCACCATCAACGGCATCCTCGCCCAGCGCCTGGTGCGCCGGCTGGAGCCGACCCACGCCGAGCGCTACGAAGCCTCGCCGGAAGAGATCGAGCGCTTCGACCTGCGTCGCCTGCAGCCGCAGGGAACGATCCACCTGTACCGGCCGAAGCCGTCGGCGCTGGCGCCGACCGGCTACCTGGGGCGCACCACCATCATGGAATTCCTGGTGATGAACGACGCGCTGCGGCGTGCGGTGATGCGTCGCGATGGCATGGGCGAGATCGAACGCATCGCCCGTGAAGCCGGCATGCGCACCATGTACGAGGACGGCCTGAGCAAGGCCCTGAGCGGGCAGACGACCCTCGAGGAAGTCCTGCGCGTGACCGAGGAAGGCTGATGCGCGCAGGACGCAGGGGCTGACATGCCGAACTATCGCTACAAGGCGCTCAATACGCACGGCGAGATCTTCGACGGGCAGATGGAAGCGGCCAGCGAGGCCGAGCTGGTCGCGCGCCTGCAGGACCAGGGCCATCTGCCGATGGAAACGCAGCTGGCCGACGGCGGGGCGGTTGGCGGCAGCAGCCTGCGCGGCCTGTTCCGCCAGCGTCCGCTGCAGGGGGCGGCACTGCTGCAGTTCACCCAGCAGCTGGCGACGCTGCTCGGTGCCGGGCAACCGCTGGACCGCGCGCTGTCGATCCTGCTCAGCCTGCCCGAAGACGAGCGCTCGCGCCGCGCGATCACCGACATCCGCGACGTGGTGCGCGGTGGCGCGCCGCTATCGACCGCGCTGGAACGCCAGCACGGCCTGTTCTCGCGCCTGTACGTGAACATGGTGCGCGCCGGCGAAGCCGGTGGCAGCCTGCACGATACCCTGCAGCGCCTGGCCGATTACCTCGAACGCAGCCGTGCGCTGCAGGGCAAGGTGATCAACGCGCTGGTGTACCCGGCGATCCTGCTGGTGGTGGTGGGCGGCGCACTGCTGTTCCTGCTGGGCTATGTGGTGCCGCAGTTCGCGCAGATGTACGAAAGCCTGGACGTGGCGTTGCCGTGGTTCACCAACCTGGTGCTGCAGCTGGGCCTGTTCGTGCGTGACTGGTGGGTGCTGCTGCTGGTGGTGCCGGGCGTGCTGCTGCTGTTGTTCGAACGCAAGGCGCGGCAGCCCGCGTTCCGTCTGGCGCTGGATGGCTGGCTGCTGCAGCGCCGCGGCATCGGCCGCCTGCTGGGCGAACTGGAAACCGCGCGGCTGGCGCGCACCCTGGGGACATTGCTGCGCAACGGCGTGCCGCTGCTGGCGGCGCTGGGCATCGCCCGCAACGTACTCGGCAACCGCGCGTTGGCGGCCGATCTGGAAACCGCCGCCGACGAGGTCAAGAACGGCACCGGCCTGTCGCTGGCGCTGTCGCGTGGCAAGCGCTTTCCCCGGCTCGCCCTGCAGATGATCCAGGTCGGCGAGGAGTCCGGCGCGCTCGATACCATGCTGCTGAAAGCGGCTGATACTTTCGAACAGGACAGTGCCCGCCGCATCGACCGCCTGCTGGCGGCGATGGTGCCGGCGATCACCCTGGTGCTGGCCTCGGTGGTCGGCGCGGTGATCGTGGCCGTGCTGGTGCCGTTGTACGACCTCACCAACGCCATCGGCTGACGATGGCCTCCTTCGCAACCCCGACATCCCGTACCTGAAAGGACCGACCATGATTGCTTCCCGTCGACCGATCCGCCTTTCCTTCACTGCCGCACGCCACCAGTCGGGCATGAGCCTGCTGGAGATCATCATCGTCATCGTGCTGATCGGCGCGGTGCTGACCCTGGTCGCCAGCCGCGTGCTCGGCGGCGCCGACCGTGGCAAGGCCAACATCGCCAAGGCGCAGGTGCAGACCGTTGCCTCCAAGGTCGACAACTACCAGATCGACACCGGCAAGCTGCCTGCCTCGCTCAACGACCTGGTGACCGCACCGGCCGGCGTCGGTGGCTGGCTGGGCCCTTATGCCAAGCCCGCCGACCTCAACGACCCGTGGGGCCACGCGCTGGAGTACCGCGCACCGGGCGAAGGCCAGGCGTATGAGCTGATCAGCCTGGGCAAGGACGGCAAGGCCGGCGGCAGCAGCGTCGACGCTGACATCCGCTACCAGCCGTAAGCACGCATGCTGCTTTTCCTGCCGCGCCGGGTATCCCGCCCGCGCCTGCACGGCAGGCGCGCGACGGGCCTGTCGCTGCTGGAAATGCTGCTGGTGATCGCGTTGATCGCGGCCATCGGCCTGATCACCGCCGCTGGCATGTCGCGCGGCTTTGCCGGCATGCAGCTGCGCAGTGCCGGCAAGGACATCGCCAACCAGCTGCGCATGGTGCGCGCGCAGGCGATTGCCCGCGGCGAACCGCAGCGCTTCGTGATCGAACCGGCGCAGCATCGCTGGCAGGGCGCCAGCCAGCGCCACGGTGAAGTGCCGGCCAAGCTGAAGGTGCAGTTCGAAGGTGCCGCGCAGCTGGCCACCGCGCCCGGCCAGGGGGTGATCGAATTCCATCCCGACGGCGGCTCCAGTGGCGGCCGCATCCGCCTGCAGCTGGAGAGCGCGGAGTGGCGCATCGATGTGGGCTGGTTGACCGGTGAAGTCCGTTCCGGACCGTGGCGGGCGCAATGAGGTCGCGCTCCCGTGGCTTCACCCTGCTTGAAGTGATCATTGCCTTCGCCTTGCTCGGGTTGGCGCTGACGCTGTTGCTGGGCAGCCTGTCCGGTGGCGCGCGCCAGGTGCGCGATGCCGAGCTGCGCACACGCGCGGTGCTGCACGCACAGTCGTTGCTGGCGGCCGCTGGGGTGGAAGCGCCACTGCAGGCCGGCAGCCAGCAGGGCGAGTGGGAGCAGGGGCGTTATCACTGGCAGCTGCAGGTGCAGCCCTGGGCCGAGCCGCGCAGTGGTGCGCTGCCCGCTGCGCAGTCGCCGGGTGCACCGTGGCTGGCGGAACTGCAGCTGCAGGTGCGCTGGGGCGACAGCGAGCGCGAGCAGTTGCGCTGGCGCAGCCTGCGTCTGTTGCCGCCCGCGCTGGAGAATGCGCGATGAGGCGCCGCGCGCGCGGCTTCACCCTGATCGAAGTCATGCTGGCCACGGTGCTGCTGGCCGGCGGCCTGGCGTTGGCGTTCGCCAGCGTGCGCTCGGCGATGGCGATCAGCCAGCGCGGTGAGCAGATTGCCGCGCAGAGCGAACGCATGCGCGCAGTGCAGGCCCTGCTGCGGCGCCAGCTCGCCAGCGCCCTGCGCAGCCCGCTGGAAGTGCCCGATCCCACCCGTGAACCGGTGTTCTTCCAGGGCGACGATCAGGGCATGAAATTCGTTGCCGATCTGCCGGGCTATCTCGGTCGCGGCGGCCCGTACCTGCATGCGCTGCAGGTGGATGGCGCAGCTGGCCACCGCCGCTTGCTGCTGGAGCTGGTACTGCTGCAGGAAGGCGAGCGCATCGAAGAGAACCCGCCGCGCCCGCCCGAAGTGCTGGCGGAGGACTTGAAGGACGTACGGCTGCGCTATCGCGGTGTCGACGCCAGCAACGGGCAGATGACCGAATGGTTGCCCCGTTGGGAT
Source organism: Stenotrophomonas sp. YIM B13575 (assembly GCF_042787595.1). NCBI lineage: Bacteria > Pseudomonadati > Pseudomonadota > Gammaproteobacteria > Lysobacterales > Lysobacteraceae > Stenotrophomonas > Stenotrophomonas sp. YIM B13575. Next base: position 19,767 of record NZ_JBHZOP010000021.1, read on the forward strand.
GACACCCGGCGCCTGCCGTTGCTGGTGGAAGTGCAGGTCGTGCCAAGCAGGGGCACGCCTTGGCCGCCGCTGGTGGTGGCACTGCGCGCCGGCGGCAGCGGAGGCGCGCGATGAAGCGTCCACGCGGTGCCGCGCTGGTACTGGTGCTGTGGCTGATCGCGCTGATGACTGCGCTGGTCGGCGCCTTTGCGCTCAGCGCACGGGTCGAGCACCTGCAGCAGCGGGTGCTCGGTGACGATGCACGTGGCCAGGAGCGGGCGCGCGCGGGCCTGGAATACGCGCTGCTGCGGCTGCAGCCAGATCCTCAGCGTCCGCCGTGGCAGGCCGACGGCCGCGCCTATCGCTGGCAGTTCGACGACGCCCGCATCGAGATCCGGGTGCTGGACGAGAACGGCAAGATCAACCTCAACCTGGCGGATGCGGCGCTGCTGTCCGCATTCATGCAGGCACTGGGCGAGCCGGCTGAAACCGCCACGCAGCTGGCCGGTGCGATCATCGACTGGCGCGACGAAGACAGCCTGCTGCAGCCCGGTGGCGGTGCCGAGGCGCCCGAGTACGCCGCCGCAGGCCTGCCCTATGGCCCGCGCAACAAGCGCTTTGAAACCCTGGGCGAACTGCAGCGGGTGCTGGGAATGCGCGGGTCGCTGTACGCCGCGATGCTGCCGCACCTGACGCTCTACAGCCGGCAGGCGCGCCCGGATCCACGCTTCGCCAGTGGTCCGGTGTTGACGGCAATGGGCCTGGATGCGGAACAACTGCTGGCGCAACGCGCCCAGCAGGAGCGTGACGGAGATAACGCTGCGGGTGCATCGGCGCTTGCCAGCGGCAGTGGCACCTATAGTATCGAGTCCCGCGCCACTGACGGCAGCGGACGCCTGTCGGTGCTGCAGGCGGTGGTGCGCAACGGATCGGGCGGGGTGCCCGGCCGGACCTACACAGTGCTTCGCTGGGAGCAGGGAATGGCAGCAAGATGACGGCTTGGCAGGACAGTCTGCGGCAGGTGCAGGGCCAGATCGGCCCCGGTGCCGGCCGTTTCCTGCGCTGGTGGCGGCAGTCGTTGCTGGCCTGGGTGCCGATGCGCTGGCAATGGGCGCTGGGCTGGTCGCAGACCCGCCTGCTGCTGCAGTGCGAAGACGGGCAGTTGCAGGTCTGGCGCGAAACCGGTGACGGGCTCGAGCCCGTGGCCCGTCTTCCGTGGCCGCTGCAACCGGCGGACCTTGACCGCGTGCTGGAGCCGCGCCTGCGCAGCCTGCCACGGGTGTGGCTGCTGCCCGCCGGGCAGGTCCTGCGGCGCACGCTGCGTCTGCCCGCCGCCGCCGGTGACCGCCTGCGTGCGGTAGTCGGTTACGAGATCGACCGGCAGACACCGTTCGAAGCCAGCCAGGTCACCTATGACATCCGTGAACTGGGCAGTGCCGGCGAAGGCCTGCTGCAGGTGGAGCTGGTGGCCTGGCCGCTGCGCCAGCTCGATGACTGGCGTGCGCAGATCGGCGACTGGGCTGACGCGCTGGCCGGTGTTGATGCGATCGATGCACAGGGCCGCACGTTGCAGGTCAACCTGCTGCCGCCCGCGCAGCGTCAGCAGCGGCCGGACCCGATGCGGCGCTGGAACCTGCTGCTTGCCGTAGCGGCGCTGGTAATGCTGGTGCTGGCGGCGATGCAGCTGCTGGACAACCGCCGCGCTGCTGTCGATGCACTGCGCGAAGAGGTCGAGCGCAGTGCCCGCAGCGCGCGTGGTGTCGCCAGCGAGCGCAGCCAGCTGCAGGCGTTGCTGGACGGAGCGGCGTTCCTGGAAACACAACGCAACCAACGCGCCAGTACCGTCGAAGTGTGGAACGAACTGACCCGCCGCCTGCCCGATGGCACCTACCTGGAAAAACTGGCGATCGAGAACAACAGCCTGCAGCTGATTGGCCTCAGCAGCGAAGCATCGCAGCTGGTTCCGCTGCTGCAGGACGCGCCGCAATGGCGCAAGGTGAACCTCACCGGCGTGCTGCAGGCCGATGGTGCCGCCAGTGGCCGCGACCGCTTCACCCTGACCGCCGAACTGCAGCCATTGCCTGCGGCGGCCCCTGTGCCGGCATCTGCCCCGACTGAAACCACGGAGGCGGCCCATGCCGATGCCAAGCGCACGCCGTGACCGCTGGCTGGCACTGGCACTGCTGCTGGCAGTGCTGGGCCTGGCCTACCTGCTGCTGGTGCATCCGTGGTTCACCCAGCCGCTGCGCGAGATCGACGCCGATGCCGCTGCCCTGCGCGAACGCCAGCAGCGCGTACAGGCGCAGCTGCAGCAGCAACCACAGATCGAACAGCGGCTGCGCGCAACCCGCGACGCCCTGCAGCAGCGCCCCGGGTTCCTGCAGGAAGCCACCGCCGAAGCCGCTGCGGCCGCGCTCGGTGCACGCCTGCAGGATGCGGTGGCGATGGCCAGCCCGGGCAACCGCAGCTGCACCATCAGCAACCGCACGCCATTGAGCGACAACCGTCGCGATGCCGCCTTCGTCCGTGTGGCGATGCAGGTGCGCCTGCGCTGTGGCGTGGCCGAACTGGCCACTGTGCTGCACAGCCTGGAGACCGGCAGCCCGCGCCTGTTCGTGGACAACCTCAACCTGATCGCGCAGCGCTTCCAGCAATCGCCGAACGAATCCGGCCTCGGCCTGGATGTGTCCTTCGAGCTGGCCGGCTACCTGCTGCCGGGTGCGGCCGCCGATCCCGCCACAGCGCCCGTGGCCACGCCGCCTGCAGCGGCGCCGGTGGTGTCGCCGCCGGCACCTGTACCGGCACCGGCGGAGCAGCCGGCTGCCGATGCGCAGGAGGTGGCCGATGAAGCTTGAGCAGATCAACCTGCGCACGGGACTGTTGCTGGCGCTGGCAGGATGGGCGGCCGCGACCTGGCTGGCCACCGGCTTCGGTCTTGGCAGCCAGCTGCCCACGGTCAGCGCAGAAGGCGACGCCCAGGCCGCGCTGCCGGCGTTGCCGGTGCTGGCGCCCGAACGCATGGCCGGCGCAGACAGCTACAGCGTGATCAGCGAGCGGCCCCTGTTCGCCGAAGACCGCAAGCCACGCCCGTATCTGCTGGGCGGCAGCGAAGCCGCCGCCAGTCCCGCGCTGCGCCTGACCGGCGTGCTGCTCACCCGTGATTTCAGCATGGCCACCTTCACCACCGAGCAGGGCCGCTCGCTGCGCCTGCGCCTCAACGGTGATGCCGTCGATGGCTGGCAACTGGTCGCATTGGAACCGCGCCAGGCCACGGTGATCGGCTCCAGTGGCAGCCAGGTGCTGGAACTGGCCGTGTTCAATGGCCAGGGCGGTGAAGCACCGACAGTCCTGCGCGGGGCCAACGGCACGCCGCCTGTACCCGGCGCGGTGGTTCCGCCGCCACCGCCACAGCCGGCGCCCAGCCAGACCCTGCCCAACCCACGTGCCAGCGATGGCAACGTGGCGCCGGCGTCGCCTGCACCGGCTGCGCCCGCCGCACCCCCTGCCAACACCAACGGTCCCAGCGAAGCGCAGATGCAGGCCATCCGCGAACGCATCCAGGCCCGCCGCCGTCAGCTGCAGCAACAGCAGCAACAACCGTCGCCGCCCCCGGGCGATGGCACCAACCGATAGAGTGAATGCATGAATCTGCGTTTTCTTCCCTGGTCCCTTGCCCTGACGCTTCTGGTTGGCTGCAGCACCGTGTCCGCCCCGCATGTGCAACGCAACGGCAACCTGCAGCCATCAGCCAGCGCCGGTCAGGCGGCTGACGATGCGCAGACCGATGCGGCCGATCGGGTCCAAGGCGCACCGCAGGCGGTGATCCGCCGAGGCACCGGCACCATGATCAACCGCGAGGCCGCGCGCAAGCCGTCGCCTGCGTTGCATGCGGCCAGCTCCGGCGAAGCCACCTTCAACTTCGAAGGCGAGTCGGTACACGCGGTGGTCAAGGCCATCCTCGGAGACATGCTCGGCCAGAACTACGTGATCGCCCCCGGGGTGCAGGGCACGGTGACCCTGGCCACGCCCAAGCCGGTGTCGCCGGCACAGGCACTGAACCTGCTGGAGATGGTGCTGGGCTGGAACAACGCCCGCATGGTCTACAGCGGTGGCCGCTACAACATCGTCGCCGCCGACCAGGCACTGGCCGGCACCGTGGCACCGAGCACCGCGCCCGCATCCAGCGCACGCGGCTTTGAAGTGCGCGTGGTGCCGCTGCAGTTCATCTCCGCCACCGAGATGAAGAAGGTGCTGGAGCCCTATGCGCGGCCCAATGCCATCGTCAATGTCGACAGCGGCCGCAACGTGATCACCCTGGGCGGCACGCGTGCCGAACTCGAGAACTACCTGCATACCGTCGAAATCTTCGACGTCGACTGGCTCTCGGGCATGTCGGTGGGCGTGTTCCCGATCCAGTCCGGCAAGGCCGAGCAGGTCGCGGCCGACCTGGAGAAGGTCTTCGGCGAAGAGAGCAAGACGCCCAGCGCCGGCATGTTCCGTTTCCTGCCGCTGGAAAACGCCAACGCCGTGCTGGTGATCACCCCGCAGGTGCGCTACCTGGACCAGATCCAGCAGTGGCTGGACCGCATCGATACCGCCGGTGGCAGCGCGCGCCTGTTCTCGCATGAACTGCGTTACATCAAGGCCCGCGACCTGGCAGAACGCCTCAGCGAAGCCTTCGCTAGCAGCGGCAACCGTAGCGGCGCCGGCTCGGCATCGCTGGCGCCGGGCGCCATTCCGTCGCAGCTGGGCAGCGATGGCGACCGCGGCATGGACGCCAACAACGGCAGCAGCTTCAACAACACGGTGGGTGGCAGCAGCGGCAGCAGTGGCGGCGGCAGCTCCGGTTCCCTGAACCTGCCGCAGCGCCAGTCGGGCAACGTCAGCATCAGCCTGGAAGTGGAAGGCGATCGTGTCGGCGTGTCGGCGGTGGAGGAAACCAACACGCTGCTGGTACGTTCGACGCCGCAGGCGTGGCGCTCGATCCGCGAAGTGATCGAGAAGCTGGACGTGATGCCGCTGCAGGTGCACATCGAAGCGCAGGTGGCCGAAGTCGGGCTGACCGGCGACCTGAAGTACGGCGTGAACTGGTACTTCGACAACGCCGTGGCAGGGCGCGCGCTGACCGGCGCGCTGTCCGGATTGTCACTGCCGGCGATGGCCGGCGGTTCCTGGAACACCTTCGCCGGCGCGGTGACCGGCACCGACGGTGCCAACTGGGCGTTCACCGGCCACAACGGCGCCGCCGTGGTCAGTGCGCTGGACAAGGTCACCGACGTGCGCCTGCTGCAGACGCCCTCGGTGTTCGTGCGCAACAACGCCGAGGCCACGCTCAACGTCGGCGACAAGGTGCCGATCAACACCACCACGGTCAACACCGGCATCGGCACCAGCAGCTACAGCTCGGTGCAGTACATCGACACCGGCGTGATCCTCAAGGTGCGCCCGCGCGTAACCCGCGACGGCACGGTGTTCCTGGATATCGTGCAGGAGATCAGCAGCGCATCGGACGTGCCGGAAAACTGCAATCCGCAGGAGCGCAACTGCAACCCGCGCATCTCCACCAAGAAGCTGGCCACCGAGGCGGCGGTGCAGAGCGGGGACACCATCATGCTGGCCGGCCTGATCACCGATTCGGCCACGGATGGCAGCAGCGGCATTCCCGGCCTGAGCCGGATTCCGGTGCTGGGTGCACTGTTCGGCCAGAAGAGCCGCACCAGCCGTCGTTCGGAAGTGATCGTGCTGCTGACCCCGACCATCGTCCGCAACGGCCAGGAAGCACGCAACCTGACCGACGAATACAGCCAGCGCTTCCGCGCGATGGAGCCGCTGAACCAGCCGGGCTCAAAGAAGTAAGGGGGTTCGGCCGGGCTGCGCCCGGCACCTGCCGAAGCCGAAGCAACGGCAGCAGCAACAGCAACAGCGGGTCCACTGGGGGAGGGCGGGGCACTGTGGGTTTGCGGGGACGCCGTAAATACGTCCCTGTAGGCTTGGTCGCCGCATCCATGCGGCTCACACCCCGCAAACCCACAGTGCC
>NZ_JBHZOP010000205.1:0-2313 GCF_042787595.1 Stenotrophomonas sp. YIM B13575
CCGTTGGCGCCATGGATGGCGCCATCGAGCCCCCATGGATGGGTTTACGGCGTGTCCTGCAAGCCCACACCACCCCGCCAAACCACAGATGGCCCGCTCTTGCTGTTGCTCCGGCTTTTGCCGTTGCCTAAAGGCCTCTGCGGGTGCCGGGCGCCGCCCGGCCGACTTCCGCCACTTGCGGTGGCAAGCCCTGCCCACTAGCCTTCGGCGGTCGTTCACCACCCAAGGACCGCCCGTGAAACACCGTCATCTCCTGCTGGCCGCAGCAATCGCCGCCGCTACGCTGGCCTTGGCCGCCTGCAAGAAGGAAGCTGCCCCAGGCACCGATACCGCCAGCAGTAGTGCACCGGCCGGCGAAACCGCTGACCAGTTCGTGGCCCGCATCAATGCCGAATTCAAGGCGGCCTACCCGGAGATGACCTCGGCCCAGTGGCTGTCCTCCACCTACATCAACAGTGATTCAGAGCGCATCGCGGCCAAGGCCAACGAGCGTTCGCTGACCCAGCTCAACAGCTGGATCGAGCAGGCCGGCACGTTCGACGGCAAGCCGATGAGCGAGGACAGCAAGCGCGCGATCCACCTGCTGAAGCTGATGTCGTCGATGCCGGCGCCGCGCGACCCGGCCAAGCTGGCCGAGCTGACCCAGATCGCCACCCGCATGGAAGGCAGCTACGGCGCAGGCAAGTACTGCACCGACGCCAACGATCCGAACTCCTGCCGCCAGCTGGGCGAGCTGGAGCAGGTGCTGGCGCGCAGCCGCGATTACGACCAGCAGCTCGATGCCTGGCAGGGCTGGCACAGCACCACCAAGAGCATGCGCGGTGATTACCAGAAGTTCGTCGGCCTGGTGAACGAAGGTGCCAAGGGCATGGGCTTCACCGATGCCGGGCAGATGTGGCGCAGTGGCTATGACATGCCGCCGGAGCAGATCGGCCCGGAAACCGATCGCCTGTGGGAACAGGTCAAGCCGATGTACGAGCAGCTGCACTGCTATGCGCGCGGCAAGCTGGACAAGACCTATGGCAAGGACAAGGCCGAGGTGGGCAACGGCCTGATCGCCGCACACCTGATGGGCAACATGTGGCAGCAGGACTGGTCCAACCTGTGGGACCAGCTGGAACCGTACCCGGGCGCCGGCAGCCTGGACATCACCGCGGCGCTGGAAAAGCAGTACCAGACCAACCTGAGCGCGGCGCTGGCCAAGGCCGGCAAGGATGCGAACGTGGCCGCGCAGTACAAGGCGCAGCGCGAAGCCGAACTGCGCACCGCCAAGCAGATGACCGAGCGTGCGCAGGATTTCTACGTGTCGCTGGGCATGCCGTCGTTGCCGCAGTCGTACTGGGACAAAACCCAGTTCATCAAGCCCGATGACCGCGACGTGGTCTGCCACGCCAGTGCCTGGGACATGAACATGGAAGGCGACGTGCGCACCAAGATGTGCATCAAGCCCAACGAAGAGAACTTCACCACCATCTACCACGAGCTGGGCCACATCTATTACGACCTGGCCTACAACCCGTTGCCGCCGCTGTTCCAGGGCGGTGCCAACGATGGCTTCCATGAAGCGATCGGCGACACCATCGTGCTTGCGATGACGCCGAAGTACCTCAGCTCGATCGGGCTGGTCGACGCGCCGACCGAAAGCCGCGAGGCGGTCATCAACAACCAGATGCGCATGGCGCTGTCGGGCGTGTCGTTCCTGCCGTTCGGGCTGATGATCGACCGCTGGCGCTGGGGCGTGTTCGATGGTTCGATCACCGCGGACAACTACAACAAGGCCTGGTGGGACCTGAAGGCCAAGTACCAGGGCGTGGCACCGGCCAGCACCCGTGGCGAGGAGTTCTTCGACCCGGGTGCCAAGTACCACGTGCCGGGCAACACCCCGTACACCCGCTACTTCCTGGCGCGCATCCTGCAGTTCCAGTTCTACAAGGGCCTGTGCGATGCCGCCGGCTTCAAGGGCCCGCTGCACGAGTGCACCTTCTACGGCAACAAGGAAGCGGGGCAGAAGTACTGGGCGATGCTGAGCAAGGGCGCCAGCCAGCCGTGGCAGGCCACGCTGAAGGAACTGACCGGCTCGGACAAGCTCGATGCCGGCCCGATGATCGAGTACTTCAGCCCGGTCAATGCCTGGTTGAAGCAGCAGAACGAAGGCCAGATGTGCGGTTGGCAGGCCAGCGCGGCACCGGCAGCGGCGGCGAAATGAAAGAAGGGGCGGGTCCGCGAGGATCCGCCCCTTTTGATCCGGTAGCGCCGGGCCATGCCCGGCGGCTTTTCATCACACCGCTGCGCTCGCCGGGCATGGCCCGGCGC
>NZ_JBHZOP010000206.1:0-1064 GCF_042787595.1 Stenotrophomonas sp. YIM B13575
TCGGGCGCGCCATCCATGGCGCTTACGCCCCTGCGCCATCCCTCCGCAGGGCCACGGACAGGTTCCGTGCGCCGCTACCGCGGAATGAAGAAGGAAGAGCGGGGGCGGGTCGCGCGCTGCGCGCGCTCTGGATGCTGGCCCTGTAGAGCCGAGCCCATGCTCGGCTGCTTTCCATTCCGCTGGCGTGGAGCCGAGCGTGGGCTCGGCTCTACAGCTGCGTCAGACTCAGTGGCCGCGTACGCGCTTGACGATCTTCGCGGCCTGCGCCGCGCTTTCGCGCACCTTGTCCCACTGGCCGGCGTCGATCCAGTTGCCCGGCACCATCCACGAGCCGCCAATGCAGACCACGTTCTTCTGCTCGAGGTATTCGGCCGCGGTGTTCTCGGTGATGCCACCGGTCGGGCACAGCTTGAGGTCGGCGATCGGGCCGGCCACGCCCTTGATCATGGCCAGGCCGCCCACGGCCGTGGCCGGGAACAGCTTGCAGACACGGAAGCCGCGCGCGTAGAGCGACAGCAGCTCGGTCGGCGTCGCCGCACCCGGTACTACCGGCAGCGGTGCCGCAGCCAGCGCATCAGCCAGCACCGGCGGCGTACCCGGGGTTACCAGGAAATCCGCGCCCGCATCGATCGATTGCTGCATCTGCTCCACCGTCAGCACCGTACCGGCGCCGACCACCACATCCGGCAGCTCGCGCTTGAGCATCGCCAGCGCTTCCATCGCCACCGGCGTCCGCAGCGTCAGCTCGATCGCCGGCAATCCCCCTTCCAGCAACGCCGCACTGACCGCACGCGCCTGGTCCAGCGTATGAATCGTCACCACCGGCAGGATGCCGGCCGCATGCAGCAACTCCGCCGCCCGCACCTGATGTTGTTCGATACCCATAGCTCTGCTTCTGCCTTTGCTTTCGCTCTTGTTGTGCTTTGAATGATCACTTCGCGGCGTATCGGCGCCGGAAACTGTGATGCGGCGGAGGGCAGGCCGTCGCCAGGACCGTGAGCGCCATGGATGGCGCGACCGAGCCTACAGGGACGTATTTACGGCGTGTCCTGGCGACGGCCTGC
>NZ_JBHZOP010000207.1:0-2869 GCF_042787595.1 Stenotrophomonas sp. YIM B13575
CATGGCCCGGCGCTGCCAGGGGTGTCTGGTTGCGGTAGCGCCGGGCCATGCCCGGCGGATGCGTGGCGCGGCATCCTGCACCAACCGCTCAGCCGCCAATGGCTATACTCGGGGCATGAACATCCCCCATCGCAATGTCATCCTGATTCCGCTGGCAGCGGCCTCGCTGCTGTTCCTCGCCGCATGCGGCAACAAGGGCCCGCTGGTGCTGCCGCAGAAGCCGGTACCGGTGGAAGAAACCGTCGAACCGGCCGCTGATGCCGACACCACGCCCGCGGCCACCCAGAGCACCGGTGACGGCAGTCCGTCGGTCACCCCGGACCCGGTCAAGAAGGTGGACGACGGGAATGAGTAAGGCCGGTAGCAACGGTCTGCGCTTCAGCAAGATGCACGGCGCGGGCAACGATTTCGTAGTGATCGACCTGCGCGACGGCACCCCGCCGCCCACCCCGGAACTGGCCGCGCGCCTGGCCGACCGCCATACCGGCGTCGGCTGCGACCAGATCCTGACCATCGAGCCGCCGCGCGCCGAAGGCTCGGTCGCCTCGTACCGCATCTGGAACGCCGATGGTTCCAATTCCGAGCAGTGCGGCAACGGCGCGCGCTGCATCGCGGCCTGGCTGGTGCGCGAGGGCAGTGCGCAGGGCGATCACTTCGTGATCGACAGCCCGCTGGCCAGCCACGCCGTGGATGTGCTCGGCGAAGGCCAGTACGCGGTGGCGATGGGCGTGCCGCTGTTCGAGCCGGCGCAGGTGCCGCTGATCGGCTTCGCCCACCCGCGCGAGGAATACCTGCTGCCACTGCAGGGCGAGACCGTGCGCTTCGCGGCGGTGTCGATGGGCAATCCGCACGCAGTGATCGAAGTGGGCCTGGTCGACGCTGCACCGGTTGAGCGCGTAGGCGGGCTGCTGCAGCAGCATGCGTCGTTCCCGAAGTCGGTGAACGTGGGCTTCGCCCAGGTGATGGGCCCGGAACATGCGCGCCTGCGCGTGTTCGAGCGCGGCGTGGGTGAAACCCTGGCCTGCGGCAGTGGCGCCTGCGCGGCTGCGGTGACCCTGATGCATCGCGGCCGCCTGCAGCGCGATGCGCGCATCAGCCTGCCCGGTGGCGACCTGCGCATCCAGTGGCCGGGCGATGGCCAGCCGGTGGTGATGGCGGGCCCGACCGCATTCGTCTTCGAAGGGGAGTGGATCGCATGACTGAGACCGTCGACAAGCTCGGCGCCCATGAAGTCGCCGCCTGGTTGCGGCGTCATCCGGGCTTCCTCAAGCAGTTCCCGGACCTGGCGCTGACCCTGGTGGTGCCACGCGATGACGGCCCGACCGCATCGCTGGCCAGCTACCAGCTGGAAGTGCTGCGCGAGAAGAACCGCGAGCTGGCGCGACGGTTGGCCGACCTGGGCGCGACCGCGCAGGTCAACGAGCGGCTGGCGGTGCGCACGCATCAGCTCACCCTGGCCCTGATGAAGCAGGACAATGCCGCCGACACGCTGCGCGCGATGGCGGCGTCGCTGCAGGAAGACTTCGCCGGCGATCTGGTGCGGCTGGTGGTGCATGCGCCGGTGGCCGGGCTGGAGCAGGCCGAGTGGCTGCAGGTGCTGGCCGCCGATGATGCGCAGCTGGGCCCGTTCCGCGACTGCCTGAAGGATGGCGAGCCGATCTGTGGCCGCCTGCACAGCGACAAGAACGCGGTGCTGTACGGCGCGCGCAGTGAGGAAGTGCAGACCACTGCCTTGCTGCCGCTGCCGGGCGTTGGCCTGATCGCGGTGGGCAGCCACGATCCGAACCGTTTCTATCCCGGCATGGGCACGCTGTTCCTGCGGATGATGGGCGAGGCCCTGGTGACCGGGCTCAAGCGCTTCGCGGATTGAGCGGGAAACGACGACGATGAGCGCGGTGCAGGCGTTCCTGCAGCACCTGCAGGTGGAGCGGCGGATGTCGGCGCATACACTCGATGCCTACCGCCGCGACCTGGACGCATTGTCGGTGTGGGCCGAACCCCGCGGCGTGGCCGTGGAGGCACTGGATACCGACGCGGTGCGCCAGTTCGTTGCCGACGAACACCGCCGTGGCCTGTCGGCCAAGAGCCTGCAGCGCCGGTTGTCGGCCTGCCGCAGCTTCTATGCCTGGCTGCTCAAGCATGGCCGTATCGAGGCCAGCCCGGCAGCGACACTGAAAGCACCGCGCGCACCGAGACGATTGCCGCAGGTGCTCGACGCCGACGAAGCCGTGCAGCTGGTTGAACTGGAACCGGAAGGCGAGTTGGGTCGTCGTGACCGCGCGCTGCTGGAACTGTTCTATTCCTCCGGCCTGCGCTTGAGCGAAGTCTGCGCGCTGACCTGGCGCGACCTGGATTTCGCCAGTGGCCTGGTCAACGTGATGGGCAAGGGCAACCGGCAACGTCGCGTTCCCTTCGGAAAGCCGGCACGCGAGGCGCTGCTGACCTGGCGCAGCGAAAGCGGTGGTGGTGCCGCTACACCGGTTTTTCCCGGCCGCAACGGGCCGATCAGCCAGCGCGCGGTGCAGATCCGCATCCGCCAGCTGGCGCAGCGCCAAGGCTTGTTCAAGCACGTGCACCCGCACATGCTGCGGCACAGTTTCGCCAGCCACATCCTGGAATCCTCCGGCGACCTGCGCGGTGTGCAGGAACTGCTCGGCCATGCCGACATCGCCACCACGCAGATCTACACGCACCTGGACTTCCAGCATCTGGCCAAGGTCTACGATGCGGCGCACCCGCGTGCGAAACGCCGCAAAGACCCGCCCGACAAGGGGGGGTAGCGCCGGGCCATGCCCGGCGGCTGTGCGATACATGTCTCCTGCATGCGACGCAGCCCGCGCTGCGCGCTCGCCGGGCATGGCCCGGCGCT
>NZ_JBHZOP010000208.1:0-3397 GCF_042787595.1 Stenotrophomonas sp. YIM B13575
GCATGGCCCGGCGCTACCGGAACGTTCGCGCGGCAGCGCCGGGCCATGCCCGGCGGCGGCGTCTCAACGCACGTTCGGCACTTCGTAGCCCAGCTTGCCGACCTGTTCGGCGTGCTGCGGCACGCGCTTGAGCTTGTCGGTGTTCACCCCGTACTCGTCACGCAGGCGCTCGGCCAGCTCCTTGTAGAGGCCTTTGTCCATGTCCGGCGTACGCGAGAAGATCCAGGCCATCTCGCGGCCCGGGTAGCCGATCAGCGCCCAGGAATAGTCCGGCGCTACTTCCAGCACCCGCGAATGGGTCGGCACGACCCGGTAGAACCAGGTGCGCCAGCCGTGGTTGCCACTGTCCGGATCAACACTGGCACGCGCGCGGATTTCCTGCAGGGGCTCGCCGAAGCCATCGCGGTAGCGATAGGTGATGGCAACCTTGTGGTCCTCGCGCAGCTCGTACTGGTTGACGCTGGTGACGTGGCCGCGTTCGATGAAGTTCGGCACACGGCCGATCACGTACCAGGTCCCCATGAAGCGCTGCAGGTCGATCGCCCCGTCTGCAGAGGCTTCCGCAGCGCTGTTGTGGGACGAGGGTGGGGTATTGGCAGCCACTGCCGGACCGCCCAGGGACAGGGCCAGCAACACAGCGCAGAACGGGCGGATCGAGGTCATGCGGGAGCGGGCTCCAGTGGGCTTGCCCGCGCATGGTCACTGTGTGCACGCCATCCGTCAATGGTGTCGCAGCCGGTGAGAAGCCCCGCAGCCAAGCTGGCCCGCATCCACCACCGGAGAATCCGCATGCGCACACGTTCCCGCCACCGCCTTCCAGCTGAACGCGTCAGCGAACGCAGCGATCCACGCCTGCTGCGGGTGGTGCCGCAGCTCGCCTTGGCCGGGCTGGCCGTGGTCCTGGTGTGGCCGGCCGCGCGCGGCAGCAGTGCCTGGCTGGGTTGGTTGCCGCTGTGGTTGGTCGGCATGCCGCTGGCGGCCTGGTGGGCCCTGCTGCGCTGCCCGTTGCCCACGCGGGCAGCGCTGCGCTGGTTGCGACGCGACACTGGGCAGGCCCGGCGCCGCTCGCAGCCACGTGCGCGCAAGACGCACACCGCCACGGCCTGACCTTCGACACGGGGGCGGTCCCGGTGATCCATGCTAGCGTTCCACGGCTAATGACTGCCTGGAGCTGCAATGTCACGATTCGCTTCCGCCTGCCTGCTGGCCGGCATGATGACCGCTGCCTCGGTGGGTACCGCCGTGGCCGCTGAAGACACCGACCGTTACGCCTGGCTGGAGGACGTCACCGGCGACAAGCCGTTGTCCTGGGTCAAGGAACAGAACGCCAAGTCCGAGGCGCGCCTGGCGCAGACCCCGGCCTTCAAGCAGATGGAGACCAGCATCCGCGAGGTGCTCGACTCGGACGCTAAGATTCCCGGCGTGCAGAAGATCGGTGATTACTACTACAACTTCTGGAAGGACAAGCAGCACGAGCGCGGCCTGTGGCGTCGCACCACCCTGGCCGAGTACCGCAAGGCCTCGCCGACCTGGGAGACCGTGCTCGACCTGGATGCGCTGAACAAGGCCGAGAACGAAAACTGGGTCTGGCACGGCGCCGACTGCCTGCGTCCGGACTACAGCCGCTGCCTGATCGCGCTGTCGCGCGGCGGTGCCGACGCCGATGTCACCCGCGAATTCGACCTGGCCAGCAAGAGCTGGATCAAGGACGGCTTCTTCCGTCCCGAATCGAAGGGCGGCCTGAGCTGGATCGACCGCGACACCGTGTTCGTCTACACCGACTTCGGCAGCGGTTCGATGACCACCTCCGGTTACCCGCGCGTGGCCAAGCTGTGGAAGCGTGGCACGCCGATGTCCGCGGCCAGCGTGGTCTATGAAGGCAAGCCGGAAGACATGTACATCGCGGCGATGCACGATGACACCCCGGGCTTCGAGCGCAACCTGGTCAGCCGCACGCTGGCCTTCTACAACAACGAGATCTACCTGCGCGGCGACGATGGCAAGCTGGCCCGGATCGATGCGCCGAACTCGGCCGAGAAGGGCCTGCACAAGCAGTGGCTGACCCTGGAACTGCGCGATCCGTGGACCGTGGGTGGCAAGACCTACGCCTCCGGCGCACTGCTGGTGACCAAGCTGGATGATTTCCTGGCTGGCAAGCGCGACTTCGAGGTGCTGTTCACCCCGACCGCGACCACCTCGCTGGCCAGTGCCTCGTGGACCAGGAACCACTTGGTGCTGAACGTGCTGGACGACGTCAAGAACCGCCTGTCGGTGCTGACCCCGACCGCCAAGGGCTGGCAGAAGAGCGACTTCGTCGGCGCGCCGGCCTTCGGCACCCTGGGCGTGAGTGCGGTCGACAGCAATGACAGCGATGCAGTGTGGCTGACCGCCACCGACTACCTGACCCCGACCACCCTGGCTATCGCCGACATCGGCAAGGCGCCGGAAGTGCTGAAGACCATGCCGGCGTTCTTTGATGCCGACGGCAAGGTCATTGAACAGCACTTCGCCACCAGCAAGGACGGCACCCGCGTGCCGTACTTCGTGGTGCACGACAAGGCGATGAAGCTCGACGGCTCCAACCCGACTCTGCTGTACGGCTACGGTGGCTTCGAGATCTCGCTGACCCCGTCGTATTCCGGTGGCATGGGCCGCGCCTGGCTGGAGAAGGGCGGCGTGTACGTGGTCGCCAACATCCGCGGTGGTGGCGAGTACGGCCCGCGCTGGCACCAGGCGGCGCTGAAGCAGAACCGTCACAAGGCCTATGAAGACATGGCCGCGGTTGCCCAGGACCTGGTCACCCGCAAGATCACTTCTGCCAAGCACCTGGGCGTGCAGGGCGGCAGCAACGGTGGCCTGCTCACCGGCAACATGCTGACCCAGTACCCGGAGCTGTTCGGTGCGGTGGTGGTGCAGGTTCCGCTGCTGGACATGAAGCGCTACAGCCACCTGCTGGCCGGTGCTTCGTGGATGGCCGAGTACGGCAACCCGGACACCAGCGACTGGGAGTTCATCAAGACCTTCTCGCCGTACCACCTGTTCGACGCGAAGAAGAGCTACCCGCCGGTGCTGTTCACCACCTCCACCCGCGATGACCGCGTGCATCCGGGCCACGCCCGCAAGATGGCCGCGAAGATGATCGATGCCGGCAAGGACGTGACCTACTACGAGAACATCGAAGGCGGTCATGGCGGTGCGGCCAACAACGCGCAGGCCGCGCACATGTCCGCACTGGCCTACAGCTTCCTGTGGGAGCGGTTGGGCGGCAAGTAAGGAAATGAAGAACGCCGCCCTCGGGCGGCGTTCTTCGTTGGGCATTCGTTGAACGGTAGCGCCGGGCCATGCCCGGCGGCTCCCTTGCCGCGCTGCGCGCTCGCCGGGCACGGCCCGGCGCTAC
>NZ_JBHZOP010000209.1:0-2869 GCF_042787595.1 Stenotrophomonas sp. YIM B13575
GGCTCGGCTCTACAGGGGCGTGCGGACCAACGGTCCGCACCCACCGGAGCACAGGCCACTCCACCAAGGGCGCTGACTTTCGTTAAGAACCTGTGATGTATAACTGAATGCGCTTTCGTCATTGGAAGGCGCACTGACCCGCGTGCGGTACTGACGGCTCCTCCCCCGTTTGGCGTAGTCGCTTCCATGTATCGCACCACCCTGCTTTCCAGCGCGGTCGCGCTGGCCCTCGTCGCCGGCACTGCCGGCGCCGCTGAAACCGCCGATACCGGCAAGGACAGCACCACCCTCGGCACCGTGCTGGTGACCGGCTCGAACATCAAGCGCAGCGACACCGCCGGCCCCAACCCGGTGCAGATCGTCACCCGCGAGCAGATCCTGCAGACCGGCCGCTCCACCCTCACCGACGTGCTGCGCAACCTGTCGGCCAATGCCGGCAACAGCTTCGACGAGCAGTACACCGGCAGCTTCGCTGCGGGCTCAGCCTCGATCGGCCTGCGCGGCCTGTCACCGAAGAACACGCTGGTGCTGGTCAATGGCTACCGCGTGGCCAACTTCGGCTTCGCGCTCAACACCCAGGACACCTTCGTCGACCTCAATGCGCTGCCGATCAGCGCGGTCGAGCGCATCGAAGTGCTGAAGGATGGTGCCTCGGCTGTATACGGCTCGGATGCCATCGCCGGTGTCATCAATATCATCCTGCGCCGTGATTTCCAGGGCGTGGAGGTCGGCGGCGGTTTCGGCACCGCCACCCAGGGCGGTTTGAACGAGCGCAAGGCCAACCTGCTGGCCGGCTTCGGTGACCTCGAACAGCAGGGCTGGAACGTGCTGTTCGGGCTGGATCTGCTCAAGCGCGACCGCCTCGATGCTGACCAGCGCGCGTACACCCGCGACGGCGATTTCCGCGACAAGCCCGGTGGCCGTCTGGCCGGCTGGTCCACCGCTGGCGGCAACACGCTGGCCAACCCGCGCGCGCCGCAGCCGTTCTCGCCCTGCCCCGATGGCAGCGAGCTGCGTCCCTACAGTGACTTCGGCAGCACCCTGCCCGGCCAAGCCTGCGCCTTCAACGCGCAGCCGTTCAAGACCCTGCAGCCCGGCGCCGAGCGCCTGCAGGCGTCGTTGAGCGCGACCTACCGCTTCAACGACAGCGTCGAAGCCTTCGCTGATGTGCTGTACAGCCACAACAAGGCCGACCAGATCTTCAGCGCGCCGCTGACGGTCGGCCCTGGCCTGCGTGCCTACAATCCCGCCACCGGCACGTTGACCGATATCGCCGCCGTGCTGCCGGTCGGCCATCCGAACAATCCGGGCAGCGCGCCGCTGCCGTTCGAATACACCTTCTTCGATCTCGGCCCGCGCCTGAAGGACAACACCCAGGTGTTCTACCGCGCCCTGGCCGGCGTGCGTGGCACCGGTGAACGCTGGGACTGGGAAGTGGCCGCACTGACCTCGCAGAGCGCGCAGCGCGAGTACGTGGACAACTTCGTGGACCGCTACGCCTTCCAGCAGATCCTGCGCGATGGCAGCTACAACTTCCTCGATCCGTCCAGCACGCCGGGCGCACTGGACGATCTGCGCCTGCAGACCAAACGTCCAGGTTGGTACAAGCTGCACTCGTTGAACGTGAAGGCCTCGACCTCGTTGTGGGAACTGCCGGCCGGTGCGATCGGCTTCGCCTGGGGCGCCGAATTCCGCAAGGAATCACTGGATGCGCGCACCAGCGCGCAGGTGCTGTCGGGCACCGAGCTGCGCCCGGCGATCAACATCGTCGACGGCGAACGCCAGGTCAGTGCCGCCTATGCCGAGTTCAGCGTGCCGCTGCATCGCACGCTGGAGCTGCAGGTGGCCGGCCGCGGTGATCACTACGATGACTTCGGCAAGGCGTTCTCGCCGAAGTTCGCGCTACGCTGGCAGCCGCTGGACAGCCTGCTGCTGCGCGGTTCGTTCTCGCGCGGTTTCCGTGCACCGTCGCTGCCGGAGATCGCACCGGGGCAGACCATCAGCTACGGTTCGGTGGTCGACCCGTTCGATCCGCTGCAGCCGGGCGGCAGCCGTGGTGTGACCAACCTGCGCACCGGCAATCCGGACCTGAAGGCCGAACGCTCGCGCAACCTCAATGTCGGCGCGGTGTGGTCACCCGATGCCGATTCCAGCATCGGCCTGGACTGGTACCGCATCGAGCAGGACAACCTGGTCAAGCCGGACAGCGCGCAGTTCATCGTCAACAACCCGGACCTGTTCCCCGGCCGCGTGCAGCGCGATGCACAGGGCCGCATCCAGATCATCACCAACCAGTACGCCAACCAGGGCGAGCTGACCACCTCGGGCATCGACCTGGAAGCCAACCGTACCTTCCGCACCGATGGCTGGGGCAACTTCACCGTGGCCGGCAGCTGGACCCACCTGCTCAGCTTCAAGCAGCCGCTGGTGGCTGGACAGGCGCCCTATGACGGCGCCGGCAACAATCGCCATGGCGCCCTGCCACGCACGCGCGGCACCACCTCGTTGAACTGGGCTGTGGGTGACTGGAGCAGCACGCTGAGCCTGCAGTACGTGAGCGGCTATGACCAGCGCGTGGCCACCGCCACCAGCAATCCGGGCCTGCGCGACAAGGTCAAGCCCTACCATCAGCTGGACCTGTACGTGGCCTACGAGGGCATTCCGCAGACCACGCTGTCACTGTCGGTGCTGAACCTGACCGACAAGGATCCGCCGTTCGATCCGGCCGGCGGCTCCAGCGGCTTCGACATCAGCCAGTACAACCTGCGCGGTCAGTTCGTTTCGCTGGGCGCGCGCTACCGGTTCTGATTGCCGCTGTAGAGCCGAGCCCACGCTCGGCTCTTCCCTCGGAGCCGAGCGTGGGCTCGGC
>NZ_JBHZOP010000210.1:0-8054 GCF_042787595.1 Stenotrophomonas sp. YIM B13575
GCATGGGTAGGCAGGACCGTTGGCGCCATGGATGGCGCCATCGAGCCCCCATGGATGGGTTTACGGCGTGTCCTGCCTACCCATGCCGCCCCGCCATCCACGGAATGCCTGCTTCTGCTGTTGCCGTTGCTTTGGCCTCTGCGGGTGCAGGGCGCAGCCCTGCCAAAAAACACAAAAAAAAACAGCAGGCCGAGGCCTGCTGTTTCGGTGTAATGGTGCGCCCGGAGAGATTCGAACTCCCGACCGCCTGGTTCGTAGCCAGGTACTCTATCCAACTGAGCTACGGGCGCCAATTACATAAACTTGTTGTGTTGATCGTGTGTGGTGCGCCCGGAGAGATTCGAACTCCCGACCGCCTGGTTCGTAGCCAGGTACTCTATCCAACTGAGCTACGGGCGCGCGGTACACAATCAACTTACTTCTCTATTTTACTGCACTTCCAGCGGCGGATGCTGAAGGTCTGTCGAGTGGTGCGCCCGGAGAGATTCGAACTCCCGACCGCCTGGTTCGTAGCCAGGTACTCTATCCAACTGAGCTACGGGCGCCCTGCGACAGGAGCGGAATTATGCGGATGTCGGCGCGAGTCGTCAACGCTTTTGTGAAAATTTTCACCCAACTGAATGAAAAACGCCTCTGCGACAGCCTCCGGGTGTTTCATCCACGCAAAGTGGTCGGCTCGCGTACCCAGCTCCTGCGCAGAAAGCACGCGCAGCTGTGAGGCGACATTCGGCAGTTTCGCCAGCAGCGCCTGCATCGATCCGATAGGCGCCAGCCAATCGTTTTCCATCAGCACCGCCTGCGCACTGCCATGCACACGCGTCATCTGGGCGTCCAGATCCTCGCCCATGCCCACAGCCGCGTAGTGATTGTTCAGCCCTACGCGCGCCCAGTCGGCGATCAGCCCGCGTGCTTCGGTGCCGCCGAAACCGAGCCGGCGCCCGTGCAGCACGCCCTGGCGTCGCGCCATCCACGGCAGGAAGCGATAGATCAGGGGCAGCAGCCAGCCGCGTGGTGGTGGGAACGTACGCCAGAACGGGGTGCCGCTGGCGGCCAACCACAATCGATCGAACGCCTGCGGCTGGCGCCCGGCGTGTACGCAGGCCAGCTGGCCGCCCAGGCTGTGACCACCAATGATCCATGGCAGCACGTCCTGCGCGTTGTCGTCAGCGGCGAGCAGCGCCTGACTGGCCGGCAGGTCGTGGTCGAGAATCTGTTTGTAGCCCCAATCCTGGGCGCGCGACGGGCGCAGCGAACTG
This sequence comes from Stenotrophomonas sp. YIM B13575, assembly GCF_042787595.1. Taxonomy (NCBI): domain Bacteria; kingdom Pseudomonadati; phylum Pseudomonadota; class Gammaproteobacteria; order Lysobacterales; family Lysobacteraceae; genus Stenotrophomonas; species Stenotrophomonas sp. YIM B13575. The sequence continues at coordinate 1,257 of NZ_JBHZOP010000210.1, forward strand.
CTGCCATTGCCGCGCCATTCGTGCAGGTAGACCGCCACGCCCCGGGCGGCCAGTGCCTGCGCCAGCGGCAGGTAATGGCGTGCGGCCACGCCCAGCGCTGGCAGCCACAACAACCGCGCCAGTGGCTGTGCAGGCACGCAGGCGATGACCTCGTAACGGTGGCCATCGCCGCTGTCCACGGCGAGTGCGCGTGGCGAATCGCTCATGCGTGTGGTGCCGCGCCGAAGTGGTCGAGTACCAGCACCTCGCTGCGGCCGGGCGCGTAGCCCTGCTGCAAGCCGCGCGCTACGTAGTCGATGCCGGCTTCGCAGGCGTTGGCCAGGCTCAGCCCGTTGCACAGCTGCGCGGCGATGGCAGAGGCCAGCGTGCAGCCCGTGCCGTGCGCATCCAAGGGCAGGCGGGCATGGATGAACTCTTCGCTGCTGACACCATCGAAGTAACGGTCGACCACGCGGTTGCCTTCGTGCAGGTGACCACCCTTCAGCAGCACCGCACCGGCACCCAGATCAAGGAGTGAGGCGGCGGCCTGTTCTGCATCGTTGCCATTGGCGATGCTGCAGCCCACCAGCAGCTCCGCTTCCGGTGCGTTGGGGGTGACCAGGGTGGCCAGTGGCAGCAGCCGTTCGCGCATTGCCTGCAGCGCGCTGTCCTCCAGCAGGCGGGCGCCGCTGGTGGCGACCATCACCGGGTCCAGCACCATGTGCGGTGGTCGATGGCGTTCCAGTGCATCGGCCACGGCGTGGATCACCTCGGCGTTGGCCAGCATGCCCAGTTTCACTGCATGGATGTCGAAGTCGTCGAAGCAGGCCTCGATCTGCGCGCGCAGGAAGTCGACCGGCGGCACGTGCACGGCGCTGACGCCGCGGGTGTTCTGCGCGGTCAGTGCGGCGATCACCGACAGGCCATGCACGCGATGCGCGGCGAAGGCTTTCAGGTCGGCCTGGATGCCGGCGCCGCCGCCGGAATCGGAGCCGGCGATGGTGAGGGCGGAAGCGGGGGTGGTCGGGCTCATGCGGTGATTGTGCCGTGCTGCCCAGTGTGGGGGTAGTGCCGGCCGGGTTGCACCCGGCACCCGCAGAAGCAACAGCAACACCCGGAGCAACGGCGGCATCTCGTGGGATGCGGGGCGGTGTGGGCCTGCAGGACACGCCGTAAACCCGTCCATGGGGGCTCGATGGCGCCATCCATGGCGCCAACGGTCCTGCAGCCCCACACCGTCCCGCCTCTGACGGCTTCCTGCAGTAGATCCACGCCATGCGTGGATATCGCGGAAATGATCGGAGGGACAACGTAGATCCACGCCATGCGTGGATGACGCCATGCTCAGCGCCGCCAGCGTGCCCACTGCTGGTAGAGCACATAGCCCAGGCCGGTCAGTCCGGTCAGCAGGGCAGGGGCGAGCAGGGCGTCGTACTGCCAGCGCACGAACAGCCAGGCGCCGATGACGCCGCCTGCGAGAAAGCCGCTGATGATCAGGCCGCTCAGGGTCAGGCGCCGTACCTGCAGCGGCAGTCCGCGTAGCAGGTGGCCGAGGCCGATGCCGAGATCGGTGAACATGCCGCTGAGATGGGTGGTGCGTACGACGGCGCCACTGAACGTGGTGGCCATCGCATTCTGCAGTCCGCAGGCCATCGCGGCTGCCAGTGCGCCCCATATCTGATGCTGCTTGAACAGCGGAATGGCCACCAGCAGCAACAGTGATTCCAGCGCCAGCGCGACGCCGTAGCGGCGGCCCAGCTGCAGTGCGCTGTCCTGGATCAGCAGCCCGCTGACCATCGCGCCCAGTGAGAACGCGATCAGCAGACCCCACAGGTGGCCGACCGCGCGCCAATCCCCCTGCGCCAGCGCCATGCCGAGTTGGCTGGTGCTGCCGGTCATGTGGCTGACCGCCTGGTGTTCGAAACCCAGGAAGCCGACCACATTGACCATGCCGGCCACGCACGACAGCGCGACCGCGCCGATCCAGACCCAGGTGGGCAGGCGGATTCCCATGGCGGGCCCTCAGGGCCCGCCGAAGCCGCCGTTGAACTGCAGCTCGTTGAAGGTGCCGCTGGCCGGATCGAAGACCGCGCCCCAGAACTGCGCGCCACCATCGCAGACCCGCACCGCTTCGCGGGCGGGTCGCAGACGGTTGTCTTCAGGCAGATGGAACGCGTTGATGTAGATCACCCGCTTTCCGTCCAGCTCGATGCCGACGTACTGGCGATCGAAATCCATGACGTGCGGCACCTGCGTTTCCAGCGTTGCGAGATTCGCTTCCAGCTGGTCCACCTGCTGCCGGCTCGGTGCCCAGTAGCCGCTGACCCGCCCGGCCTCGCGGCCGGGGCTGGGGCGCGAGCAGGTATCGAGCACCTGTGCGGCGATGATCGGGCGGGTGACCACCCAGGATTGGCCACTGCGTTCGGTGGTCGGCACGCTGGCCGGTCCCTGCGTGGTCGCGCAGGCACCGAGCAGCGTGGTGATGGCGATCGCCATCGAGGGCAGCAGCAGACGGGTGCAACGGTTCACAACACCTCCGACGCGTAATCGGCCAGCCGCGAACGTTCACCGCGACGCAGCGTGATGTGTGCGCTGTGCGGCCAGTTCTTGAAGCGGTCCACCGCATAGGTCAGGCCCGACGTGGTTTCGGTCAGGTACGGGGTGTCGATCTGTTCGACGTTGCCCAGGCAGACGATCTTGGTGCCGGGGCCGGCACGGGTGATCAACGTCTTCATCTGCTTGGGCGTCAGGTTCTGCGCCTCGTCCAGGATCAGGTAACGCGACAGGAACGTACGGCCGCGCATGAAGTTCATCGAACGGATCTTGATACGGCTGGCGAGCAGGTCGTTGGTGGCCTGGCGGCCCCAGGTGCCGCCTTCCTGGTTGTGCGTCAGCACTTCCAGGTTGTCGGTCAACGCGCCCATCCACGGCGTCATCTTCTCTTCCTCGGTGCCGGGCAGGAAGCCGATGTCCTCGCCGACGCTGACCGTGGCGCGGGTCATGATGATCTCGCGGTAGCGCTGCTGGTCCATCGTCTGCGCCAGGCCGGCGGCCAGCGCCAGCAGGGTCTTGCCGGTGCCGGCGGTGCCGAGCAGGGTGACGAAGTCGATTTCCGGGTCCATCAGTGCGTTGAGCGCGAAGTTCTGTTCGCGGTTGCGCGCGCTGATGCCCCACACGGCGTGGCTGCCATGGCGGAAGTCATCGACCAGCGACAGCACCACCTTGCCATCGCCGACGATCTTGCTGACACGCAGTTCGACTTCGTCTTCGCCCGGCAGGTAGACGTACTGGTTCGGGTACCACTCCTCACCCTCCTGGGCGAGGACTTCGTAATGGGTGCGGCCCTTGTCGCTCCAGCTGCGCAGATCCTCGCCGTGGCGCTTCCAGAAGTCTTCCGGCAGCTCGGTGGCGCCGGTGTAGAGCAGGCTGAAATCGTCCAGCGCACGGTCGTTTTCGTAGTCTTCCGAAACGATGCCGGCGATGGCCGCCTTGATCCGCAGGTTGATGTCCTTGGAGACGAACACCACCGGAATTTCCGGCGTTTCTTCCTTCAGCGCCAGGATCGCGCCGAGGATGGCGTTGTCCGGGATGACCTTGCCAAAACTCTTGCCCGCATCGAAATGGCTGGTCTGGAAGCGCAGCTTGCCCACGCTCTGTTTGCCGCGCAGCTGCAGGCCCTGCGGCCGCTGCAGCGGAATGCCCTCGGCCAGGTTGTCCAGGCCCGAAGCCTGCACCAGCTCGTTGAGGAAGCGGCTGACCTGGCGCGCATTGCGGCTCGCTTCGGTCGTGCCCTTCTTGCCGTTGTCCAGCTCCTCGATCACCTGCATGGGCAGGTAGACATCGTGCTCCTCGAATTTGAACAGCGCGGTGGGATCGTGCATCAGCACGTTGGTATCCAGCACGTAGATGCGCTTGCCTCGGGTCATCATCGGTTCCTGGTTACGGACAGGGAAAAACCACCACGACCTGCTGCAGGGCAGGGTGGTGGCGGACAAAGTGGGCGATGGGACTCACTTGGACGGATGGGCCTTCAGTTCGGCAAGCACGGCGTCGGCATGGCCGGCGACCTTGACCTTGCGCCATGACTGCACGATGCGGCTGTCGGGGGAAATCAGGAAGGTGCTGCGCTCGATGCCACGTACCTGCTTGCCGTACATGTTCTTCATCTTGATGACGTCGAAGGCGGTGCACAGCGCTTCGTCGGCATCACTGACCAGCGGGAACGCGAAGCCCTGCTTGGCACAGAAGTTGTCGTGGGACTTCACCGAGTCGCGGGAGACGCCAAGCACGACCGCACCCGCCTTCCTGAAGTCGGGCAGCAGTGCGTTGAAGTCGATGCCCTCGGTGGTGCAGCCCGGGGTGCTGTCCTTGGGGTAGAAGTACAGCACCAGCCACTGGCCGGCGTAATCGCCGAGGGTGGCGTGGGCGCCGCCGGACAGCGCCAGCGGCAGGGAGAGGGTGGTGCTGTCCAGGGTATCGCCGTTGTTCATGAGGTCCTTCTGTCGAGCCTGGGTTCTTTCTACGACAATTGCATGAAACGCCACGCGCCCGTGAGGAGCGCGCGAAAAATCCGGGTTTCAATCAGAACTTCATCGGGTCCATGATCGCGTCCAGGTTCAAGTGGTCGCAGAACTCGAGGAAATCGTCGCGCAGGGCAGCGATGTGCATGTTGGCCGGCACACCGATGGTGACCTGTGCGCTGAACATCTCCGCACCGGTCTGCATGGCGCGGTAGCGCGTGCTCTGCAGGGTCTCGATGGTGATGCCCTGGCGATCGAAGAAATCGGCCAGCTGGAACAGGATGCCCGGCTTGTCGGCAGCGATCACCTCGACGATGTACGGCAGCAGGTTGGACTGCGCCTGCTTGGCTTCGGTGCGATACCAGACCAGCTTCAGGCCTTCCTCGCGTTCGAGCCGGGTCAGCATCGCTTCCAGCTTGGCGACCGAATCCCAGGAGCCGGTGGCCAGTGCGGTCACCGAGACATCACGGCCCACGGTGGCCAGACGTGCATCCACCAGATTGCACCCGCTGTCGGCGATGCGGCGGGTGACGGACAACAGGGGGGACTCCGGATGCGTCGTATAGGCGTTGATCAGGAGGTGGTTTTCGCTCGGCGCTGGGCGCGGGGTGGTGTCGGTCAAGGCGATTCCGGGTAATGCATGCGTTAGTCTGAATGCCCGCCAGAGGCGGGGATCCACCGGTGTCCAGCATACTTGCCCGTGCTTTCGCGCCGCAAGTAACATTCAGATCGCCCCCGGCCTTTCGTGGCGGGCGTTTTCCCTCCCCAGCCAAGAGCAGCACGTCCTTGTCCCTTTCCGGCCTCATCACCGCGCTGGCGACCCCCTTCCGGGCCGACGGTGCACTCGACCCCGACGGTTGGCAGCGCCTGCTGCACCTGCAGCTGGAGGGCGGCGTCCAAGGCGTTGTCGTTGCCGGCTCCACCGGCGAGGCAGCCACCCTGTCCGATGCGGAGTACGACCAGCTGCTGGCCAGCGCGGTCGAGCGCATCGCCGGCCGCGTTCCGGTCCTGGCCGGCACCGGCCTGTCCGGCACCGCCAAGACCATCGAGCAGACCCGCCGCGCCGCCGCGCTCGGTGCCACCCACGCTCTCGTGGTCACACCGCCGTACGTGCGGCCGACCCAGGCCGGCCTGATCGCGCATTACCGCGCGGTCGCTGACCAGGCCGGATTGCCGGTGGTGCTGTACAACGTGCCCGGCCGTACCGGTTGCGACATGCTGCCGGAGACCGTGGCCGAGCTCGCCAGCCATCCGAACATCGTCGGCATCAAGGAAGCGGTGGGTGATACCGGCCGCGTGCGCGCGTTGCTGGACCTGCGCAGCGCGACCTTCGCCGTGCTCACCGGTGATGACGGCACTGCCGCGCGTTCGATCCAGGCCGGCATGGACGGCCTGATCTCGGTCGGCTCCAACGTGCTGCCCGGCGCCTACCGCCGGATGTGCGACCTGGCCGCTGCCCGCGACCATGAAGCCGTCGAATCCTGGGATGCGCGCCTGCAGCCGTTCCATGACTTCTGCGGTATCGAATCCAACCCGATTCCGGTCAAGGCGCTGTTGCGTCGGATCGGCATCGGTCACGATCTGCGCCTGCCGCTGCTGCCGCTTTCGGCAGCACACACGCCTGCCGCCGACCATCTCGCCGGCGATATCGCCGCCCTCGAAGCCCTTTCCAGCCACTGACCTTCCGTCTTGGTCTGATCCAGGAGATTCACATGCGCCAATCCGTTTCCGCCGTCCGCGTGCTGTCCTACGCCCTGCTTGCTGTAGCTGTCGCCGCCGGCACCACCGGTTGTTTCAAGCGTGGCGTCAAGGGTGACTATGCCCTGGCCCCGGAAGTGCGTCCGCTGGAAGTGCCGCCGGACCTGAACCTGCCGGCAGGCGCCGGCAACAACCAGGTGCCGACCCTGAGCTCGGCGACCAAGCCGGCCACCCCGGCCGCCGCCGCTCCGGCGGTCAGCGCCACCGGCTTCACCATTGCCGGCAGCAAGGATGAAGCCTTCGCCAAGGTCGGTACCGCGCTGGAAGGCGTGGAAGGCCTGACCATCGCTACCCGCGCGCAGCTGCTGGGCTCGTACGACGTGGCCTACGAAGGCAGCAACTTCCTGGTCCGCGTGGTCGCCGTCGACGCCGGTGCCTACATCTCCGCGGTCGACCCGCGTGGCCTGCCGGCCACCGCCGCAGCGCCGGTGAAGCTGATTGCCGCGCTGAAGGCGAAGCTGGCCCCGTAATGGCCGGTAGCGCCGGGCCATGCCCGGCGAGCGCGCAGCGCGGTCCAAGGTTCCGCCGGGCATGGCCCGGC
>NZ_JBHZOP010000022.1:0-54240 GCF_042787595.1 Stenotrophomonas sp. YIM B13575
GCATGGCCCGGCGCTACCGTGGGGCCGCACTGTGACGGGTAGCGCCGGGCCATGCCCGGCGAGCCCAGCAGCGGCGTTCCGCCTCGATTGTTCAGCCACCCCGGGGGCGGCTTCACATCGGCACCATCCCCATTTAACAACCTCTATGACACCGTGCCAGCCATGTAGTCATACAGACGGGAGTGTGTGGATGAGTACCGAGAAGAAAGCCGATTTCTCCGGCGTCAGTGGCAGCGTCGACAGTACCGCCCAGCAGGTCCCCAAGGCGGACTTTTCCGGCGTCAGTGCCTCGGTGGACAGTACCGCCGAGGTGGCCAGCGGTGGCACCTACACCGTGCAGAAGGGGGATTCGCTGTCGAAGATCGCCAAGCAGCACCTGGGCGATGCCAACGCCTGGAAGAAGATCTTCGAAGCCAACCGCGACGTGCTCGACGACCCGGACAAGATCTTCCCGGGCCAGACCCTGAAACTGCCGCCGAAGTAATACCGGCGATCCAATCGCCGTCCGACAATCCCTGGGAGGAACCCCGAATGATCAAGACGACCCCGCTTCAGAATGCCCTGCTGGCCGCGCTGCTGGGCAGTGTCGCCCTGGTGGGCTGCAAGAAGAAGGAAGAAACCGCAGACAACAACGCGGCTCCGGCGGCAACCACGCCGGCCGAAGCGCCCGCTCCGATGACCGGCGCGCCGCCGCCGATGGCTGCATCGGCCGTTGCTGTGTCCGCCGTCACTGTCGGCAAGTCTGCCGCTGCTGACAAGTCGGTGGCCACTGCCGCCCTGTTCGCGCCGAAGGACGATGTCATCGTCTCGGTGAAGACCGATGGCGCGGCCAACAATGTCACCGTTGGCGCCAAGCTGACCTTCCAGGATGGCCAGGTGGCCGGTGAGCAGAACGCGACCCTGAACACCAGCGGTGCAGAGACCACCAACATCACCTTCAAGAATGCCAATGGCTGGCCGGCCGGCAAGTACCGCGCCGAAGTCATGGTCGATGGTAAGGCGGCCGGAACGCCGCAGGAGTTCGAGGTCAAGTAAGTCCCGCCGACTCTCTCCCGGTTGGACTCACGATGGACGCAGCCGCGAGGCTGCGTCCTTTTTTGTTTGTGGCTTTTGCGCGAAGGCTCCATCCACGCATGGCGTGGATCTACCGGAGACCGGCACGCGGCATCTCCATCCACGCATGGCGTGGATCTACTGACGCCCGGCACGTGGTGCATCCGTCCACGCCATGCGTGGATGGATCACAGCGTTGCCTGGGCGCAGTACCGCCGCGTATGGCGCGGCTTTGCCCCGCGCGGCTGAAAACGCGACAATGCAGGGGTTTCTCCGGCGCGCGCCCACCCTGACGGCGGCGGAGGAAAGCGACACGGTTGCACGTGGCCCGGCGCTGGCGCCGGCCTTCCCCTGAGCACTGCTACAGAGTCCAAGTCCCCCATGTCCAAGATCCTCTACACGCTGACCGACGAAGCACCGTTCCTGGCCACCCAGTCGCTGCTGCCGATCGTCGACGCCTATACCTCCACCGCCGGCATCGCCGTGGAAACCCGTGACATCTCGCTGTCCGGCCGCATCCTGTCGCTGTTCCCGGAACTGCTGAGCGATGCGCAGAAGGTCAACGATGACCTGGCCGAGCTGGGCCAGCTGGCGACCACCCCCGACGCCAACATCATCAAGCTGCCGAACATCTCCGCCTCGGTGCCGCAGCTGAAGGCAGCCATCAAGGAACTGCAGGACCAGGGTTATCCGCTGCCGGATTATCCGGAAACCCCGGCTGACGACCAGCAGCGCGACTACAAGGCGCGCTACGACAAGGTCAAGGGCAGCGCGGTGAACCCGGTACTGCGCGAAGGCAACTCCGACCGGCGCGCGCCGCTGTCGGTGAAGAACTACGCCCGCAAGCATCCGCACCGCATGGGCGCCTGGGCGTCCGATTCGAAGTCGCACGTCGCGCACATGGCCGCTGGTGATTTCTACGGCAGCGAGAAGTCGGCCACGCTGGCCAACGCCGGTTCGCTGAAGATCACCTTCCACGGCAAGGACGGCAGCACCGTCGTGCTGAAGGAAAAGACCGCGGTCAAGGCCGGCGAGATCGTCGACGCCGCGGTGATGAGCCGCAAGGCACTGGCTGCTTTCATCGGCGAGCAGATTGCCGATGCCAAGGCCCAGGGCGTGCTGTTCTCGCTGCACCTGAAGGCGACCATGATGAAGGTCTCCGACCCGATCATGTTCGGCGTGGCGGTCAACGAGTTCTACAAGGACGTGCTGGCCAAGCACGCCGACGTGCTCAAGCAGGCCGGTTTCGATGCCAACAACGGCATCGGTGACCTGGCCGCGCGCCTGCCGTCGCTGCCCGAAGCCACCCGCACCGCCATCGAAGCCGACCTGGCTGCCGAGTACGCACAGCGCCCGGGCGTGGCCATGGTCAACTCGGACAAGGGCATCACCAACCTGCACGTGCCGAGCGACGTGATCGTCGACGCCTCGATGCCGGCGATGATCCGCGACTCCGGCAAGATGTGGAACGCCGAAGGCAAGCTGCAGGACACCAAGGCGGTCATTCCGGACCGCTGCTACGCCGGCGTGTACCAGGCCGTCATCGACGACTGCAAGGCCAACGGTGCCTTCAATCCGGCCACCATGGGCTCGGTGCCCAACGTCGGCCTGATGGCGCAGAAGGCTGAAGAGTACGGTTCGCACGACAAGACCTTCCAGATCGCTGCCGACGGCGTGGTCAAGGTCACCGACGACGCCGGCACCGTGGTGTTCGAACACGCCGTGGAAGCGGGCGACATCTGGCGCATGTGCCAGACCAAGGACGCGCCGATCCAGGACTGGGTCAAGCTGGCCGTCGAACGCGCCCGCCTGAGCAGCACCCCGGCCGTGTTCTGGCTGGACGCCGCCCGTGCCCACGACGCGCAGGTCATCGCCAAGGTCGAGACGTACCTGAAGGACCACGACACCAACGGCCTGGACATCCGCATCCTGCCGCCGGTGGAAGCGACCGCGTTCTCGCTGGCCCGCATCCGCAAGGGCGAGGACACCATTTCGGTGACCGGCAACGTGCTGCGCGATTACCTCACCGACCTGTTCCCGATCATGGAGCTGGGCACCAGCGCCAAGATGCTGTCGATCGTGCCGCTGATGGCCGGTGGTGGCCTGTTCGAGACCGGCGCAGGTGGTTCGGCCCCGAAGCACGTGCAGCAGTTCGTCGAAGAGGACTACCTGCGCTGGGATTCGCTGGGTGAATTCCTGGCCCTGGCCGCGTCGCTGGAGCACCTCGGCAATCGTTACGACAACGCCGCTGCGCGCGTGCTGGCCAAGGCACTGGACGAGGCCAACGGCCAGTTCCTGGACAACGACAAGTCGCCGTCGCGCAAGCTGGGTGGCATCGACAACCGCGGCAGCCACTTCTACATCGCGCTGTACTGGGCACAGGCGCTGGCTGCGCAGAACGAAGACGCTGCACTGCAGGCACGCTTCGCTCCGCTGGCCAAGGCACTGGCCGACAACGAGCAGAAGATCGTTGACGAGCTGATCGCGGTGCAGGGCAAGGCCGTGGACATCGGTGGCTACTACCGTCCGGACGTGGCCAAGGCCGCTGCCGCGATGCGTCCGAGTGCGACCTTCAATGCTGCGCTGGAGCAGCTGCGCGGCTGATCCATCGCTGTCCGGTCGTGACCTTGAAACCCGCGCTTCGGCGCGGGTTTCTTTTTTGCGGGCCGGGGTCAGATCCCTGTGCACCGCAGAGGGATCTGACCCCGCCCGTGGCGTAGGTCCACTCGGGCCCGGAACCGTGAAATCCGTCGTCTGTCGGAATGCCGTCAACACGGCATGAAACTTGCCCGCGATGGCCGTCGCAGAACGGATGCGTGCGTGTTTGCCACTGCCACCAATATGAGCAGTCGATCACGACGATGGCGGCAAGCCATGGCCTAGCCTTTGCGATGCGAGACCGCCGGGGAGGTGGTCGCACGGGGAACACGGATGGCACGCGTGCTCGTAGTGGGAACCGATATCCAGGGCGAACAGGCCCTGCTGCAACGACTGCGGTTGGCCTCGGCGCTGCCCGACGGGCAGATCCGCCGCAGCCAGGACCTGGACGACTGCGACCTGCTGGTGATCCGCGATACGCCGGCGCTGCGCAACGCGGCACTGCGCATGCGCCAGCAGCGCCCGCGGCTGCACTGCTGGATCGAAGACCTCGGTGGGCAGTTGCGCGAGGGCGATGGCGGCCAGCACGTGCTGGATGATGGCGCGATAGGACGGGCACTGCGCGGCATGCAGGCTGGTACCGAAGCGACACCGATTCGTCTCGCTGACGGCGCGCATGCGATCACTCGTCTGCTGCGCGAGCGGCTGCCCTTGCGGCAGGGCCAGGCGCTGTTGGGCGAGGGCGCAGAGCCGTTGCTGCTGCTGGATCTGGAACAGGACCAGGCGGTGCTGCTGCACGAGCCGGCCACGGTGCTGGTGGAGCGGCTGGCACAGGGCTTCGAGCAGCTGTATCTGGATGCGCTGCAGCCGGCGCAGTTGCAGGCGCTGGCCGGGGATCGCACGCGACTGCCGCTGCGTCCGCTGCTGTGGCAATGGGCGCAGCGCAGCCGCCACTGGCAGGCGTTGGATGAGCGCCTGCGCGGCGCCTCGGTGAAGCTGCTGCGCTGGCCGGATTTCCGCGTGCTCGGCCACGATCACGATGGCTTCCGTCTGTGTTCGCTGCTGCTCAAGCGTGCCTGCACGGTGGACGAATGCGCGATGCTGCTGGATCTTCCCGCCGCCGCCGTACGCGATTTCATCCACGCCGCCTACCTGTGCGGTTATGCACAGCTGCAGGTTGCGCCTGCCGCACCGCTGGCGGGCGCACGTGCCAGCACTGCCGACACCGGCCTGCTCGCACGCCTGTGGCGCACGCTGCGCGGGAGTGACCGCGATGCGTGAGCACAAGGTGGTGGTGCTCGGTGGCATGGGCAGCGGCAAATCGACCTTGGTACGCAGCATCGCCGCTGGGGCGGTGGTCGATACCGATGTAGCCAACAGCGACCGCGCGGGGGCGGACAAGGCGTCGACCACGGTGGCGCTGGACTACGCCGATATCGACCTGCCCAACGGTGAGAGGCTGCGCCTGTATGGCACGCCCGGCCAGCAGCGCTTTGATTTCCTGTGGCCGATCCTGCTGCAGGGCGCACGCGGTGCCGTGCTGCTGCTGGATGCGCGCCGGGCCGGGGTGGCCGCTGAACTGGACGCCTACCTGCAGGTGCTGCGCCCGTTCGGTCCGGCTTTGGCCCTGGTGGTGGCGGTGACCCATCTTGACCAAGTGCCGGCAGCGGCACTGGATGACTGGGCCGAGCGCGCCCGTCTCGATGGCCAGCCGCTGCCGTTGCTGGCGGTGGACGCCCGTGATCGCGAACAAGGACTGCTGCTGATGGACGTACTGATGAGCGAAATGGAAGCGCATGCACTGGTGGCCGCACATGGCTGATGGACAAGGCGCGCCGTTGCCCGACGCCCACCAGCGTGAGCGCCTGCAGCCGTTGCTGCAGGACCTGCAGCAGCGGGTGGAAGGGGTTCGGACCGTGGTGCTGGCCAGCGTTGATGGCTTTGCCCTGGTCAGCGCCGGTGCGGAAGGGCGCGGCGAGCGACTGGCGGCGATGACCAGCGCGATGCTGGCCCTGGCCGCGGCGGTGGGGCGCGAGCTGGCACTGGGCGATCTGCAGACGCTGATGCTGGAGGCCGCCGGCGGCAAGGTGCTGATGCTGGCCATCCAGGCCGAAGGGCGGGCACCGCTGCTGCTGATGGCGGCCTGCGACCAGCGCAGCGTGATCGGCCAGGTGCTGTGGCAGAGCAGGGAATGTGGCCAGGCGATCCTGGCCGAACTCAGCGGATCGTGAGCCCGGCCGCAGGGGAACGAGGGGCTCGAACCAACATTGAGAGGGGTGCAACGTGGCTGGATTGAATGATTCGTTGACTGCACTGATGGGTATCGATGGCGCGCAGGCCGTGGCGCTGGTCGACTACGAGAGCGGCATGCTGCTGGGCGAAGCCGGTTCGGGCATGGACATGGAAGTGGCTGCGGCCGGCAATACCGAAGTGATCCGCGCGAAGATGAAAACCGCCGCCTCGCTGAACCTCAACGATGGCATCGAGGACATCCTGATCTCGCTCGGCAAGGCGTACCACATCATGCGCCCGGTGGCGAAGAAGAAGGGCCTGTTCTTCTACATCGTGCTGGACCGGGCCAAGTCCAACCTCGCCCTGGCGCGGCGCAAGGTGCAGGACGTGGAGGCCGAACTGGCGATCTGAGCCGGGCGCATGGCGGTGGGGCCGAAGGCTGCCGCAGGAGCAGCGGCCTTCGGCTCTACACAAGCCACCCCACGCCAGCGTATGGTGGCATCGGTTCTCCGTCGTGAGCCGTACATGCCGCCCGCTGTCATTTCCGCCGAACTTGCACCGCGCATCGCTGATGCCATCCGTGATGGCTTCGAGGACTACCATGCGCGATTCGCCGCGATCTCGGCGCGTGCCCGCGTGCGTTTCCAGCAGCGTGACTGGGCGGCGGCACGTCATGATGCGGTAGAGCGCATTGCCCTGTACGACCAGTGCATCGCCGAGCAGATGGATGCGCTGCGTCGGCTGGCCGGTGACGCCATCAGCGAACGCGCGCTGTGGCTGCAGGTGCACGCGCGCTACAGCACCCTGCTGCAGGGCCTGATCGATGCCGAGCTGTACAAGACCTTCTACAACACCCTGTCGCGACGCCTGTTCGCCATCCGCGGCGTGGACCCGGACGTGGAGTTCATCGCCTTCGATGTCGAGCCCTCCGATGCAATCACTCATCCGGTGGCGCGGCATACCTATGCCGTTTCGCCGACGCGGCCGGTGGAGGCGCTGCAGCGGGTGCTGGGCGACTACCGCTTCGACGTTCCGTATGCGCACCAGCTGCGCTGTGCTGCCGCCATCGCCGTGCGCCTGCAGGACGATCTGGCGCACTGGGGTGACACGCCGGTGCGCAGCATCGAACTGCTCGATACCGTGTTCTACCGCGAGCGTCGCGCCTATCTGGTCGGACGCGTGTTCGGCGAACACCGTTTCTCGCCGTGCGTGATCGCGCTGGTCAACGACGATCAGGGTCTGCGCGCCGATGCCGTGCTGACCCGGCGCCGCGATGTCGCCCATCTGTTCGGTGTGTCGCGCAGCTATTTCCAGGCCGACTTGGCCACCGTTGGCGATGCGGTGGTGTTCCTGCGCAGCCTGTTGCCGGGCAAGCCGATCGACGAAATCTACACCGTGCTCGGACGTGCCAAGCAGGGCAAGACCGAGCGCTACCGGACGTTCTTCCGCCACTTCAATGAACACCCGAACGAGCGCCTGGCGCATGCCGAAGGCACGCCGGGCATGGTGATGGCGGTATTCACCCTGCCCAGCTACCCGCTGGTGTTCAAGCTGATCCGCGACCGCTTCGCCTGGCCCAAGGCGATGTCGCGGCAGCAGGTGGAGGAAAAGTACGCCCTGGTGTTCAACCTTGATCGCGTCGGCCGCCTGCTCGACGCACAACCCTACCGTCATCTGCGTTTCCCGCGCGGACGCTTTGCCCCTGCGTTGCTGGACGAACTGTTGCAGCAGTGCGCGCAGAGCGTGCGCGTGGATGGAGACGAGGTGGAGATCGCGTTGTGCTACGTGCAGCGCCGCTTCCGGCCACTGAACCTCTACCTGCGCGAGCAGGCCGGCGAGGCCGTGCGCGCAGCCGTACTCGACTACGCGCAGGCGATCACCGACATGGCGCGCAACAACATCTTCCCCGGTGACATGCTGCCGAAGAACTTCGGCGTGTCGCGCCACGGCCGCGCCGTGTTCTATGACTACGACGAGTTGTGCCTGGTCAGCGACTGCGTATTCCGCGCCTGGCCCACGCCAGGCTCACCGGAAGAAGCGATGGCCGATGAGCCCTGGTTTCATGTCGGTCCACGCGATGTGTTCCCTGAGCGGTTCGGGCCGTTCATGGGCTTGCCGGCGCAGGAGCTGGCAGCGGTGCGCGAGCACTACCGGCACCTGTTCGATCCCGCCTGGTGGCAGGGGCTGCAGGCGCGCTTTGCGGACGGTGATTATCCGGACACGCCACCCTATTCGGCTGCGCAGCGGTTGGCGTGATCGGCTGTGCCGATGGCGCGGAACTCCGGTAATCTCGGCACTTTCATCACCAAGGATCGGGCCATGATGCGTTCTCCCCTGTTTCTCGCCTTCGCGCTTGCGATCGGCACGGCGGGCTCCCTGCTCAGCACCGATGCCGCAGCGCAGAGCACGCGCGCGGTGCGTGCCACCGCCGAAGCCAGCATGGTCTTGACCGGCAACATCGATGTCGCCGCAGATGGCGCGGTCTCCGGCCTGGTGCTCGACCAGCGGGCATCGATCACGCCTGCCATCGCTGCGTTCGTGGACGGCACGATCCGCAAGTGGCAGTTCGAACCCACCCTGGTGGACGGCAGGCCCGTGGCAAAACATGCGCCGTTGCGCGTGCGTCTGCTGGGCCGGCCCGGGGCCGACGGCAACACGGAAGTGCGCATGACCAGCGTGGACTTCAGCGAATATGACGACAAGGCCACCGACGCGGTGACTGCCGAGCAGATGCGGCCTCCGCGCTATCCGGAAGCGGCTTTCCGCGTCGGCGCACAGGGCGAGGTGATGCTGCTGGTCAAGGTCGAGCGCGGCGGTGCGGTTGCCGATGTCGTCGCCGAACAGGTGAACATGGGCGTGGTCGCACCCGAACACGTAATGAAGAAGATGCGCGACATGCTGGCCAAGGCCAGCATCAGCGAGGCCCGCAAGTGGACGTTCACGCCGCCGACCTCCGGTGAGGACAAAGGCCTGGCGTTCTGGACCGTGCGCGTGCCGGTCACCTTCGCGCTGAGCGAGACGGGCAGCAGGCAACCGCCCAGCCCCTACGGGCGCTGGCAGGCCTACATCCCCGGCCCGCGCCAGCAGGCCCCGTGGCGCACCACCGGGGATGCCGCGCAGGTCGGCAGTGACCTGTTGCCGGCCGGCGGCGTGTACATGGTCGACGGCGCCACCCGCGGGCTGCGTCTGTTGACCCCGCTTGCCGAGCAGTGATGTCGGCCAACCGACCCCAGGTTGCATAGGCCCGGGCGTCAGACTTCATCGTTTTCATGCACAAGGAGTGGCTGTGATGCGTTCTTCTCTTTTCCTGGCGTTGGCCCTTGCCGTGGGTGGCGGTGCCGCCCTGGTCGATACCGCCGCTGCGCAGACCGCGCGCGAGGTACGCAAGCAGGCCGAGGCCAGCATGACCCTCAGCGGCGTCATCGACATCGGCCGCGAAGGCCAGGTTGAAATGTTCCAGCTCGACCGTCGCGAAAAAGTCGATGCGGGTATTGCCGGCTTCGTGGACAACGCCGTGCAGGGCTGGCGTTTCGAACCGGTGCTGGTCGATGGCAAGCCCGTACAGGCACGCACTGCGGTGCGCCTGCGGCTGATCGCCGACAACCCGGACGAAGGCAGCATGCGTGTGCGCCTGGTCGATGCCAATTTCAGCAAAGCAGGTGGCGAGCGTGAGGTCAGCACCGACAAGGTGACCAGCAACGGACTGCGCGCGCCGGAGTACCCACCGATGGCGGTGACGATGCAGGGCGAGGGCACGGTCATGCTGCTGGTCAAGGTCGGCCGTGATGGCAGGGTGGCTGATGTGATCGCCGAGCAGACCAATCTGACCGTGATTGGCACCGCGCGCGCGATGAACCAGCTACGCGATATCCTGGCCAAGGCCAGCGTCAGGAATGCGAAACGTTGGACGTTCACCCCACCCACCACTGGCGAGGCGAAGGATCGCGACTTCTGGACCGTGCGCGTACCGGTGCGCTACGCCTTCGAGGATTCGCGCGAGCGCTACGGCCGCTGGGCCGCCTACATCCCCGGCCCGCGCCAGCGCGCACCGTGGAAGACCGGCGAGGACGCCCTGGTCGCCGGAACCGATCTGCTGCCCGAAGGCGGTGTGTACATGGTCGGACGCGCGCAGGAAGGCCCGCGCCTGCTCACCCCGCTGGGCTGATGCGTCATTGCGGGATGCCCCGGACCGGTCCCGGCGCATCCCGCTTCAATCGATGTGCTCAATCGGCGTGCGGGTACACCACGACCCGGTTGCGGCCCTGCTCCTTGGCCAGGTACAGGGCCTTGTCGGCCAGGCGCAGTGCCTGTTCCGGATCGGTGTGGAAACTGGGGAAGTGGGCCACGCCCAGCGACACGGTGATGGTGCCCACCGGGGCGAAGGGCTCGTCGGCGATGGCCTGGCGCAGGCGCTCGCCGGTCTGCCGGGCCGCTTCGATGCCAACGCCCGGCAGCAGTACCAGGAACTCCTCGCCACCGGCGCGGCACAGCACGTCGGTCTCGCGCGAATGGCGGCGCATCTGTTCGGCGATATGCACGATGGCCGCATCACCGATGTCGTGACCGTGGCTGTCGTTGATCGACTTGAAGCGGTCGATATCCAGCGTCAGGATCGCAAACGGCAGGCCCTGCGCCTGCAGCGCGTCGAGCGCCTGCTGCAGCCCGCGTCGGTTGAGCAGGCCGGTCAGCGGATCGGTGCGGCTGGCGCGGTTGAGCGTGCCGATCCGGTCCTGCAGCGCATTGAAGCTGTACAGCACGGCCTGTTTCAGCTGCGCCACTTCGAAGTACCACGCGCGGATGCCATTGACATGGCTGATCGCGTTGCCGGTGTCTTCGCCATCCTGCACGTTGCGCGCCAGCTGCCACAGCGGCAGCGAAATGCGGCGGGCGAACCACCAGGTGATCAGCAGCGACAGCACGCCCAGCGGAATGGCATTCCAGATCACCGCCGACATCAGGCGTGACAGCGGCTGCAGCGTCGCCTCGGTCGGGCGCTGCGCGACGATGCCCCAGCCGGTCGCCGCGACGGGCGCGTAACCGGCCAGCATCGCCACCTGGTGGTTGTTGCGCACCTGCTGCGCACCGCGCTGGCCGCGCATCACCTCTTTCACCGCCGGGTTGTTTAACGCGTAGGTACCCACTTCCTTGGGATTGATGTGGTAGATCAGGCGGCCATGGCGATCCACCACGTACAGGTAGGAACCATCGCGGTAGTAGTGCGTACCCAGCAGGGTGTTGAGGGCGCTGCGCTGGCGCAGGTACAGGGTGCCGCTGACATAACCGCGGTACTGGCCGCTGCGGTCGAACACCGGGTGCGAGATCGAGATCAGCAGCTTGCCGGTGGCCGACTGGTAGGGGTCGCTGATCATCGGCTCGCGCCGCTCGAGCGCCGCCTTGCTGCCGGCGCTGCGCAGGATCTCGCCCTGCAGCTGCAGGCTCTGCGGCGAGGTCGCGATCACCCGCCCGTCGCTGGCCACCACCAGCGAAGAATTGAAGCTGCTGGACTGCAGCTGCAGGCGACTGGCCTCATCCTGGGCCTGCGCAGGATCCATGTCGCTGTTGCCAAGCCGGGTGGCGGCATAGGCCAGCTGCTGCTGCGCCGCCAGCAGGAAATTCTGCGTGGTCTCGGCCAGCTTGGTGGCATACACACGGTTGGCTTCCAGGGTGTTTCCCACCAGCTGGTCGCGCTGCACGCGATAGCTGGCAAGCAGCGTATTGGCCAGGGCGATGACGGCGCTGAGCAGGGCCAGGGCAAGGATCAGCTTGCCCAGGTTGAGCCGGGGGGACAGTGTGCGCATGCGGTTGAAGGATCGGGCAGGGCTGGACCCGCCGGATCCTCCGGATGGGGCAACAGCGGGAATCGGCGGCCCGGCCAGCACGGTCGGGGCGGAGAGTCAGGCATTTGTGGCGCAGATTATCGCCAAAACACCGGGCTGCGAAGTGAAGCCGGCTGTCCTGCCGCCGCCCAACAAAAAAGCCCCGCATCGCGGGGCTTTTCCGTATTCCATCAATGCCGCGCGATCAGCGCTTCATCGAACCGAAGAACTCGTCGTTGGACTTGGTGTTCTTCATCTTGTCCAGCAGGAATTCCATCGCCGTCATTTCATCCATCGGATGCAGCAGCTTGCGCAGGATCCAGATCTTCTGCAGCAGCTCCGGTTCGATCAGCAGGTCTTCGCGACGGGTGCCGGAACGGTTGATGTCGATGGCCGGGAACACGCGCTTTTCAGCGATACGACGGCTCAGGTGCACTTCGCTGTTGCCGGTGCCCTTGAACTCCTCGTAGATCACCTCGTCCATCTTCGAGCCGGTATCGACCAGCGCGGTGGCGATGATGGTCAGGCTGCCGCCTTCTTCCACGTTGCGCGCGGCACCGAAGAAGCGCTTGGGGCGATGCAGGGCGTTGGCGTCCACACCACCGGTCAGCACCTTGCCCGAGCTCGGCACGACGTTGTTGTAGGCACGCGCCAGGCGGGTGATCGAGTCGAGCAGGATCACCACGTCCTTCTTGTGCTCGACCAAGCGCTTGGCGCGCTCGATGACCATTTCGGCCACCTGCACGTGGCGCGCGGCCGGCTCGTCGAAGGTCGAGCTGATGACCTCGCCGCGCACGGTGCGCTGCATTTCGGTCACTTCTTCCGGGCGCTCGTCGATCAGCAGCACGATCAGGTGCACGTCCGGATGGTTGGTGGTGATGGCCGTGGCGACCTGCTGCATCATCATCGTCTTGCCGGCCTTCGGCTGGGAAACGATGAGCGAACGCTGGCCCTTGCCCTGCGGTGCCATCAGGTCGAGGATGCGACCGGTGATGTCTTCCGAGGAACCGTTGCCGCGCTCCAGGGTGAAGCGGCGACGCGGGAACAGGGGAGTCAGGTTCTCGAACAGCACCTTGTTCTTCGACGCTTCCAGCGGCTCACCGTTGATGGTGTCCACGATCGACAGCGCGAAGTAGCGCTCGCCGTCCTTCGGGAAGCGGATGCGGCCGGACAGGTGGTCGCCGGTACGCAGGTTGAAGCGGCGGATCTGGCTGGGCGAAATGTAGGTGTCGTCCGGGCCGGCCAGGTAGCTGGCCTCGGCCGCGCGCAGGAAGCCGAAACCGTCCGGCAGGATTTCCAGCACGCCGTCGGCGGCAACGCCGTCGCCGTGGCGGGTCAGCACCTTCAGCAGCGCGAAGATCACGTCCTGCTTGCGGGCACGGGCCACACCTTCGGAAATCTGCAGCTGCTCGGCGATCTCCAGCAGCTTCTGGGCCGGCATGCGCTTGAGGTCGCTCAGCGAATAGACCGGGAAGCCTTCAGGCACGTTGGCGTGCGGACGCGGCACGAACGGCTGCTGTTCGCCGTTGTCGTTGGGCATGCCGTCGTCGCGGAAGCGACCGCCGTTGCCGCCACCGCCGCCGCCGCCATTGCGATCACGGTCGCGGCGGTTGCGGAAACGGTCACGGCGATTGCCCTGGCCCTGCTGGCCCTGCTGGCCGCCCTGGTTGTAGGGGTTCTGGTTCTGGCCGCCGCCCTGGTTGTTCTGCTGCGACTGCCGCGGCTGGCCGGATTCGCGGCCCTCGCCACCTTCGCCGCCGCCACTGCTGGCAGGGGCCTCGGCGGCGGGTGCGCTCGGCGCGGAAGGCGCTGCGGCCGGTGCCGGCGCTTCGGGCGCGGCTGCCAGCGGCAGGGCAGGCTGCGCCGGAGCGGCGCTGGTTTCGGCGGCGGCCGGAGCGGCAGCCTTGGTTACGCGGGCTTTGCGCACGCGCTTTTCGGCGGGCGCATCTGCGCTACCGGTTTCGGGAGTGTTATCGGACAAGAGCGTTATTCCTCGCTTGAAGGTGCGAGCGCCCGGCTGGGGCGGCGAACATTGGGAATGGGTCTGGAAGAAACTGCGTCCAGAAGATGCGGCACGCGAACGCGGCCGGATGTGCCGACACTATCATCGGCCCGCGGCGCCACGCAAGGGTCGCCGGATACGGTATTCAGTCAGGCGCCGGGGCGCCCGCCCGGCAGCCGTGGAAAACGGCTGCCGGTAACGCGCAGGATCAGGCCAGGGCCTTGTCCAGCAGGCCGGCCAGCTGGGCCTTGCCAACGGCACCAATCTGCTCGCCGACCTTCTCGCCGTCCTTGAAGACGACCAGGTAGGGAATCGAACGCACGTGGTACTTGGCGGCCAGCGCGCGGTTGTTGTCCACGTTGACCTTGGCGATCTTGGCGCGGCCCTGGTAGGCATCGGCCAGTTCGTCCAGCGCCGGCGCGATCATCTTGCAGGGGCCACACCATTCGGCCCAGAAATCGACCAGCACCGGTTCCTTGGAATTCAGTACGGCGCTATCAAAGTCGGCATCGCCGACGTGTACAACCTTGTCGCTCATCTTGGTTTCTCGTCTTGGATTGCACCCGGCCAGGCCGGAGGTGGGTGAACTGGGCCATGCCCGGTGGCGTGACCCTCGTCGTTGCCTCGCGGCGGACTGCCACGGTGCGTTCGGCGGGATGCCTGGACGCTCACGGCCGGCAGTGTACCCCTATCGCAGGGCGGGGACAGGTGCTGGCTGGAACCCAGCGTATCGTGACCGGGATGCAACCCGGTATGTGTCCGATTTCACTATCCATGGCTGAAATGGGGGTGCTGGCGCGATAGGCCATGGGGGCCGGCGCCGCTGTTCAAGCGCGGTACTGCGGGGTGAAGAGGCCCGTCTCCGTAAGCTCTGAGACGCCTGGTTCCGGTTTGCCGGCCCGAGTGCGGTAAACTGGGGCATTGTGCGGCGCGCGGACCCGAGGGGTCCCGGCCAGCCCGACCCGCCGCAGGGGCCGCAGTTTGCGACGGAGCCCCAGACAGATTTCAGTGCCGCCGCCCGCAGGCGCGTGGCCATACCAAGACGGACACATGAGCGACAAACCGCTGACCGATTTGACTTTTTCCTCCTTCGATCTGCATCCGGCCCTGCAGGCCGGTCTTGAAGGAGCCGGATTCACCCGCTGCACGCCCATCCAGGCGCTGACCCTGCCGGTCGCGCTGCCCGGTGGCGACGTCGCCGGCCAGGCCCAGACCGGCACCGGCAAGACGCTGGCCTTCCTGGTCGCTGTCGTGAACCGCCTGCTGACGCGTCCGGCGCTGGCCGATCGCAAGCCCGAAGATCCGCGCGCGCTGATCCTGGCCCCGACCCGCGAACTGGCCATCCAGATCCACAAGGATGCGGTCAAGTTCGGCTCCGACCTCGGCCTGCGCTTCGCGCTGGTCTACGGTGGCGTGGATTACGACAAGCAGCGCGAGATCCTGCAGCAGGGCGTGGACGTGATCATCGCCACCCCCGGCCGCCTGATCGACTACGTCAAGCAGCACAAGGTGGTCTCGCTGCATGCCTGCGAGATCTGCGTGCTGGACGAAGCCGACCGCATGTTCGACCTGGGCTTCATCAAGGACATCCGCTTCCTGCTGCGCCGCATGCCGGAGCGTTCCACCCGCCAGACCCTGCTGTTCAGCGCCACCTTGAGCCACCGCGTGCTCGAGCTGGCCTATGAGCACATGAACGAGCCGCAGAAGCTGGTGGTCGAAGCCGAGACCATCACCGCCGCGCGCGTGCGCCAGCGCATCTACTTCCCCGCCGACGAAGAGAAGATCCCGCTGCTGCTGGGCCTGCTGTCGCGCAGCGAAGGCGCGCGCACCATGGTCTTCGTCAACACCAAGGTGTTCGTCGAGCGCGTGGCCCGTTCGCTGGAGCGTTCCGGCTACCGCGTCGGCGTACTGTCCGGCGACGTGCCGCAGAAGAAGCGTGAGAGCCTGCTCAACCGCTTCCAGAAGGGCCAGCTGGAAATCCTGGTGGCGACCGACGTGGCCGCCCGCGGCCTGCACATCGACGGCATCAAGTACGTCTACAACTACGACCTGCCGTTCGATGCGGAAGACTACGTGCACCGCATCGGCCGTACCGCCCGCCTGGGCGAGGAAGGCGATGCGATCAGCTTCGCCTGCGAGCGCTACGCGATGGGCCTGCCGGACATCGAGGCCTACATCGAACAGAAGATCCCGGTTGAAGCGGTCACCAGCGAGATCCTGACCTCGCTGCCGCGCCCGGAGCGTGCCGCCCCGGCACCGGGTGAGGAAGGCGACGAGAACGAAAGCGTCGGCCAGATCTTCCGCGAAGCACGCGAAGCGCGTGCCGCCGAGGAAGAGCGTCGTGGCGGCGGCCGCAGTGGCGGTCGTTCCGGCAGCGGTGCTGGCGCCGGGCGTGGTGGCCGTGATGGCGAGCGCAGCGGCGAACGCCGTCCGCGTGGCCCGCGCAAGCCGCGTGTGGAAGGCGAGCAGGTTGCCGCCGCAGCCGTCGAGGGTGCGGTGACGGCTGAAGCCGCTGCCGTGCAGGCCCCGCGTCCGCCGCGCGCTGACGCGGCGCCGGAAGCGGCGGTGGACGGCGAGCGCAAGCCGCGCAAGCGTCGTCGTCGTCGCCACGGCCGTCCGGTCGAGGGTGCCGAGGGCGTGGCAAGCAACGCCGGCAACGGCAGCAGCCCGGTCACCCCGGTGCAGGTCGTGGCCAAGCCGGTGCGCACCAGCGCCGATGCCGGCGACTCGTTCCTGACCCGTATCGGTCGCAAGATCCGCCGGATGCTGTCGGGCAACTGATCCGGTAGCACCCGACCGTCGGTCGGGCGACCAAGCCGGTAGCACCCGACCGTTGGTCGGGTGGCCAAGCCGGTAGCACCCGACCGTTGGTCGGGTGGCCAAGCCGGTAGCACCCGACCGTTGGTCGGGTGGCCTTGAAAGGTGTGCCGACCAACGGTCGGCACCCACCACCAACGGCCGGCACCCACGATGCGGCCCGGCGCTACCGATCTGTCGCGCCGGTCCTGCATAATCGGGGCATGAGTGTCCTGCGCTTCGACAATGTCAGCAAACAGTACGCCGGTGGCCACGAAGCCCTGACCGATGTCAGCTTCGAGGTCGCGCCGGGCGAAATGCTGTTCGTCACCGGTCACTCCGGGGCGGGCAAGAGCACCCTGCTCAAGTTGATCCACCTCGACGAGCGGCCCAGCCGCGGGGCGGTGATGTTCGACGAGCGCAACCTGCTGAAGGTGCGCGGCGGCGATGTGCCGCGGCATCGACGCGCGGTCGGCGCGGTCTACCAGGACCACCGCCTGCTGATGGACCGCTCCATCGCCGAGAACGTGGCCCTGCCTCTGATCCTGCGCGGCACCCGCCGTGGCGACATCAACAAGCGCGTGCGTTCGGTGCTCGAGCGCATGGGCCTGGGCCACCGCGAGAAGGCGCTGCCCTCGCAGCTGTCGGCCGGTGAGCAGCAGCGCGTCGGCATCGCCCGTGCGATCGTCGGCGAGCCCAAGCTGCTGGTGGCCGACGAACCGACCGGCAACCTCGACCCGACCCTGGCGGCGGAAATCATGTCCCTGTTCGCCGAGCTGCCCGCGCGCGGCACCAGCGTGCTGGTGGTCAGTCACGACCTGCCGCTGCTGCGCCACATGCGCAAGCGCGTGCTGATCCTCGACCACGGCCGGCTGGTGGACGACATCTCGCCGCAGGATCTGGCGGAGTAACCATGGCCAAGAACGAAAACACCGAAGCCGCTGCGCCGTCGCGCCTGGGCGTGTGGTTCCAGCATCACGTGCACAGCGTGGTGTTCAGCCTCGGTCGTGCCTGCCGCAAACCGTGGGCGACGCTGCTGACTGTGATGGTCATGGCGCTGGCCCTCGCGTTGCCGCTGGGCCTGTCGATCGCGCTGGACAACCTCAAGCAGTTCGCCGGCAGCGTGCAGCAGTCGCGCGACATCAACGTGTTCCTGAAGGCCGACGTCGACGGCCCCGGTGCGCTGCGCCTGGCCGGTGAGCTGCGCGATCGCCCGGACGTGGCCAGCGTCACCGTGCGCACGCCGGAACAGGGCCTGGAGGAACTGCGCCAGGCCGGTCTCGGCGAAGCCATCGACGCACTCAATGACAACCCGTTGCCCTCGCTGCTGGTGATCACTCCCGGCCAGGGCCAGGACGATGCGCGGCTGGCGCGCGCGCTGGAAAGCCTGCCCGGGGCGGACCTGGTCCAGCATGACGCGTTGTGGCGCCAGCGCCTGGACGCGTGGCTCGCGTTCGGCGCGCGGCTGGTGCAGGTGTTGTCGGTGCTGCTCGGCGCCGGTGCGGCGCTGGTGGTCGGCAACACCGTGCGCCTGGACATCCAGGCCCGCCGCGAGGAAATCGGCGTGCTGCAGCTGCTCGGCGCCAGCGATGGCTTCATCCGCCGCCCGTTCCTGTACCTGGGCGCCTGGTATGGCCTGGGCGCCGGCGCGGTCGCGCTGGGCCTGATCGGTATTGCCGGTGCCGCCCTGCGCGCGCCGCTGGCCGAACTGTCGCGCAGCTATGGCAGCCCGTTCGTGCTGCATGGGCTGGACCTGCTGCATGGCAGCCTGGTACTGCTCGGCACCTTGTTGCTGGGCTGGCTGGGTGCATGGCTGGTGACCGGCCACTTCCTCCGCCAGACCCGCCCGACCGACACCTGAGACCGGCATGCAACCGCAAGCGCTGAAGCACCTTGAAGGGCCCGCGACGCGGGTGATGGTGGTTGACGGTTCCAAGCTGGTGCGCAAGCTGATCGCCGACGTCCTGCAGCGTGATCTGCCGGGCGTGGAGGTGATCGGCTGCGACAGCATCGAAGACGCACAGCATGCGCTGGCGCAGGGCCCGGTCGATCTGGTCACCACTTCGTTGACCCTGCGCGATGGCGACGGCCTGGCGCTGGCACGGATGGTGCGCGAAGCCGCCGGGCAGGCCTATGTGCCGGTGATCGTGGTCTCCGGCGACGCCCAGCAGCACCTGGAGCAGCGCCGCTTCACCGAGTACGTCACCGATTACTTCGACAAATCGCTGGGCCACGAGGCCCTGGCGACGTTCGTGCGCGGCTACGTGCAGCCGCAGACCATTCCCGGCGCGACCATCCTCTACATCGAGGACAGCCGGGTGGTGGCCGAGGCGACCAAGCGCATGCTCGAGCGCCAGCAGCTCAACGTGATGCATGTGGTCAGCGCCGAGGAGGCGTTCACCCTGCTCACCGCCGAATCGCTGGGGCGCAGCCGCCATCGCATCGATCTGGTGCTGACCGATGTGACCCTGAAGGGGGAGCTGAGCGGCCGCGACGTGGTGCAGCGCGTGCGCGTGGACTTCGGCTACGGCAAGCGCCGCCTGCCGGTGCTGGTGATGACCGGCGATGGCAATCCGCACAACCAGACCGGTCTGCTGCAGGCTGGCGCCAACGACCTGGTGCTGAAGCCGATCGAAGAGCGCCTGCTGATCACCAAGGTGCTGTTCCAGCTGCGGCTGGCCCGGTTGAATGATGGACCCCTGTTGCGATGACGTGTTGCGATGATCGATGAAGTAGTGGACACCCCGGCGATCCAGCTGGAACCGAGCTGGAAACAGCGTGTGGGCGATTACCTGCTGCAGCCGCAGATGCGCGAGCTGTCCAGCTTCCTGCGGCAGCGCAAGGCCAGCGGTGCGGCGGTGTTCCCGCCCGGCCCGCAGATCTTCGCCGCGTTCGATGCCACCCCGTTCGACCAGGTGAAAGTGGTCATCCTCGGCCAGGACCCGTACCACGGCCGCGGTCAGGCCCATGGCTTGAGTTTCTCGGTGCAGCCGGGCGTGCCGGTGCCGCCGTCGCTGTTGAACATCTACAAGGAGATCGAGGGTGACCTCGCCATCCCGCGCCCCGATCATGGCTGCCTGATTCCCTGGGCACAGCGCGGCGTGCTGCTGCTCAACGCCGTGCTTACGGTGGAAGAGGGCAAGGCCGGTGCCCACCAGGGGCGCGGCTGGGAAGGCTTCACCGACCACGTGGTGGACGTGCTCAACCGCGAGCGCGAGGGCCTGGTGTTCATGCTCTGGGGCGCCTATGCGCAGCAGAAGGGCAAGGTGATCGATACGGGTCGCCATCGCGTGCTGAAATCGCCGCATCCGTCGCCGCTGTCGGCGCACCGTGGCTTCCTTGGCTGCCGTCATTTTTCGATGGCCAACGAGTACCTGCAGCGCCGTGGGCAGGACTCGATCGACTGGTCGCTGCCGCCGCGGGCGTCGCTGGCGCCATCGGGCTGAACGCTGGGCAACGCTGCCCGGTGATTGAGGGCGAAACCGCCGCCTGTTCAGCTCCCTTTGACCCGGATTGGCCGTGCTTTCCGGGCCAGGGGATTGAATTGCAAGGGATTATGTATCCCGAAAAGCGCGCTCGCCACTGTCATCAAATCGCGTTACGGTAGGGCTCTGTTTGGGACCAGTGTTTCATCAGTGGAATGCTGGAACTTTTTCCTCCTTTAGCAGTCCAAATCCCAGACTGCTAAGATGGGTGCCTATGAGCCAGAACACCTCTACTGCCCTTGTGGCAAACAATCTGCCGATTCCCAGTGCGCTCGGTTCGCTGGACGCCTACATCGGTGCCGTGCACCAGATCCCGGTGCTGTCGGTCGATAACGAACAGGACCTGGCCCGTCGCTTCCGCGACGGCAATGATCTGGACGCTGCCCGCGAGCTGGTGCATTCGCACCTGCGCTTCGTGGTGCACGTGGCCCGCGGTTACAACGGCTACGGCCTTGCGCTGGGCGACCTGATCCAGGAAGGCAACATCGGCCTGATGAAGGCGGTCAAGCGCTTCGACCCCGACATGGGCGTGCGCCTGGTGTCCTTCGCCGTGCATTGGATCCGTGCCGAGATGCACGAGTTCATCCTGAAGAACTGGCGCATCGTCAAGGTCGCCACGACCAAGGCGCAGCGCAAGCTGTTCTTCAACCTGCGCAAGTCGAAGAAGCGCCTGGGCTGGATGAACGCTGCCGAAGTCAGCGCGGTGGCCAAGGACCTGAACGTGTCCGAGCGCGAAGTGCTGGAAATGGAATCGCGCCTGTCCGGCCGCGATATCGGTTTCGATGCGCCGACCGATGAAGACAACGACCACGCGCCGCCGTCGCCGGCTGCGTATCTGGTGGCCAATGACGAGGACCCGTCGATGGCCTACGAGCGCGAGGACAGCGAAGACAACCAGATGCAGCTGCTGCGCGAAGGCCTGGCGGAACTGGATGCGCGTTCGCGCGACATCATCCGCCGCCGCTGGCTGGATGCGGACAGCAAGGTGACGCTGCAGGAACTGGCGGACGAGTACGGCGTGTCGGCCGAGCGTATCCGCCAGGTCGAAGCGAACGCGCTGAAGAAGATGAAGGCGCTGTTCACCGCGTAAGGCGCGGGTGGCGTTGAAGAAAAGAGAAGGCCCGGCATTGCCGGGCCTTTTCTTTTCCCGCCCGTGGCGATTCACGCACGGCGCGCACTGTGGCTACATTTCGACACTGACCATTCCTACGTCGGCACACACCAGGTCCTGATTTTCACGCCGTACCACTAAGTGGCACGGTATGATCATGCCACGTGTATTCCGCACCCGTAGTTTCGAACGCAGCATGCGCCGCTCTACACTGACTGATGAGGCGTTGTGTCGGGCAGTGGATGAAATGCGCCGGGGACTGATCGACGCGAGCCTCGGCGGCGGTGTCTTCAAGAAGCGGGTCGCCTTGCCGGGTCGTGGCAAGCGCGGCAGTGTTCGAACCCTGATTGCAACGCAGCGAGGGAGTCACTGGTTCTTTCTCTTTGGCTATGAGAAGAACCAGCGTGCGACGATCAGCAGTACCGAACGTGACCTGCTCCTAGGACTTGCAACTGACCTGTTCGGTATGAGTGGTGCACAGATTGCGTCTGCCCTGATGTCCGGAGAACTGTATGAAATCTGTCGTGACCAAGACCTCTGAACGCACGCGCGCCAAGAGCGCCCTTCTGGAGGCGATCTACGACACGGCGACCGGACTCCATGCGCATGGCGTCATCGACAAACGTCGGATGAATACCTACGCGGCGCTTTGCCTTGAAACGGTGCCCGAGTACAGCAGTGCCCAGATTCGGGCGCTCCGCACCTCGCTTCAACTCAGTCAGCCGGTTTTCGCGGGGGTGCTCAATACCAGTGTGTCCACGGTCCGTAGCTGGGAGCAGGGTGACAAGAAGCCGAGTGGACCATCGCTGAAGCTACTCAATCTTATTGACCGCAAAGGCTTGGAAGCGGTTCTGTGAGTGAATGTGAAAGGCCCGGCAATGCCGGGCCTTTTCTGTTTCGGAAGGCGAAAGGCAGCATCACAGCATACGGAGTTGGACCGCCTCGATCATCGGGTTGATCGACAGGGACGTGCGTTTCGGGAAGTCTACGGACGTAAACACCGCAAGGTCCGCCGCTACCTGTAGCGTTTCAGTGAGTACGGAGTGCTGGATGGCTACTGTAGGTGTGGCAAAGCGTGTGTACTGGTTACGGCTCCAGTCGTAGACGTACAGACCGCGCGAGGCCATGGCCAGATAGTCATCCGCTCGGGGGAGGTCCATGTGCATCACGGCTTCCCCCACGACAGGGAGGTCCAGCAGCATCGCTTCAATCTGGAGGATGTCCACGACGGCGCCTGTCAGAAGCGCCGTCGGAATTTCGCCCTCACCTGCAGTGACGAAGGCCGCAACCGCGCCAGCCTGGTCCACGCCCAGCCAGACGCAATCAATGCCTTCGGGATAGTTCTGCTGATTGGGCATTCCGTGCTCCTGATACTGGGAACTGGGCAAGGCCGGGCCTTCATCCAGGCACGGCGTGGATCTACCCGGCCGGTGCAGCACCAGTAGATCCACGCCATGCGTGGATGTCCCGATGCCGCGTGGACCTCAACCCTCGCGCGCGATCGCGCGCCAGCCGATGTCGGTGCGGTGGAACTCGTTGGCCCAGCCCACCTTGGCCACGCCGGCATACGCGTTCGCCTGCGCGTCGCGCACGCTGTCACCCAGTGCAGCCACGCACAGCACGCGGCCGCCGGCGCTGAGCACCTGGCCCTGCGCATCCAGCGTCGTGCCGGCATGGAACACCTTGGCCGTTGCCGGCACCTCGTCCAGACCGGAGATCACCTCACCGGTGATCGGCGCTTCCGGATAGGGCTTCGCGGCCAGGACCACGCCCAGTGACGGCCGCGGATCCCACTGCGCGTCCACCTGGTCCAGGCGACCATCGATCGCCGCTTCCACCAGCTCCACCAGGTCCGACTGCAGGCGCAGCATCACCGGCTGCGTTTCCGGGTCGCCGAAACGCACATTGAACTCGATCACCTTCGGCGCGCCGCTGGCATCGATCATCAGGCCCGCGTAGAGGAAGCCGGTGAACGGAATGCCATCGGCGATCATGCCCTGCACGGTCGGGTTGACCACCTCGCGCATCACCCGTGCATGCACCTCGGGCGTGACCACCGGCGCCGGCGAATACGCACCCATGCCGCCGGTGTTCGGGCCGGTGTCGTCGTCGCCGACGCGCTTGTGATCCTGCGAGGTGGCCATCGGCAATGCATGCACGCCGTCGACCATCGAAATGAAGCTGGCCTCCTCGCCGTCAAGGAATTCCTCGATCACCACGCGCGCGCCGGCATCGCCGAAGGCGTTGCCTGAGAGCATGTCACGCACGGCGTCTTCGGCTTCGGCCAGCGTCATCGCCACGATCACGCCCTTGCCGGCGGCCAGGCCGTCGGCCTTGACCACGATCGGCGCGCCCTTCTCGCGCAGGTAGGCCAGTGCCGCGTCCACTTCGGTGTGCACCGAATAGAACGCGGTGGGGATGTTGTGGCGGGCCAGGAAGTCCTTGGCGTAGGCCTTGCTGCCTTCCAGCTGCGCGGCGGCAGCCGTCGGTCCGAAGATGCGCAGGCCGGCGGCGCGGAAGCGGTCGACCACGCCGGCCACCAGCGGCACTTCCGGGCCGACCACGGTCAGCGCCACGCCTTCGGCCTGGGCCAGGGCGAGCAGGCCATCGATGTCGGTGACCTTCACCGCCACGTTGCGGCACTTGTCTTCGTTGGCGGTGCCGGCATTGCCGGGCGCCACGAGCACTTCAGTGACACGGGAGGACTGGGCCAGCTTCCATGCCAGGGCGTGTTCGCGGCCGCCAGAGCCGATGACAAGTACGTTCATCACGAGATTCCAGATTGCGTGGGAAGGAAAGTTCCAGGTCCCCGGCGGCGCGTGTGCGTCATTCGCAGCCTTCGCGTTGCAGCGATTCGGGGAAGGAGTAGGTCCAGGACTTTGGGTCGAGGGTGAAGCGATGTTCCTGCCGTACCGTTTTGCCACCGCAGCTGCTGCCGACCTCTTCCACCGTCAGCGGCCAGATGCGCGCGCTGGGGTCGCTGCTGTCGAAGCGCAGCGCGAAGTCGAGGTTGAACACCCCGGTCCGGCACTCTTCGGCAAATTCGGCATCGTCGCAGTCATAGGCCGCGGCATTGTCGATATGGCTGCGCAGGCTGCCAGCGTCGACCAAGCCGTTCGGGCCCGGCAGCACCAGGTTCTGCGAGATCAGCGAATAGCCTTGGCCGAACCAGCCGTGCTCGATGCGGAAGCCATAGAAGTCGCTGCCGGCGCGGATGATGCTGACCGTGCCGGGCTGGCCCTGGCTGCCGAAATTCTGTCCGGTGAGCTCGGCGGCGATGCTGAAACGATCGCCGCTGGGCCGCAGTACGAAGAAGTCGATCGCGCCCGGATCCGGGTGGGCACCGTCGAGCGGCGAGCCACACACGGCCAGCAGCTGCTGCCAGCTGTCGCCGGTTACCACCGGCTGCTCGGCGCAGACCTGCCAGTCGGTCGCGCGCACATCGCCGTCCTGGGTCCAGGTACCGCGCCACTCACCTGACAGCTTGGCCTCCTTGCCGTAGCGCTCGGTCAGGAACGCCTGCAGCCGCGCGGTGCGGCTGACATGGGCGGTGGGCTCGGCGGCGGCTGCCTTTGCAGGCTCCGCCTGCGGGCCAGAGGCGGGTTCAGCGGCCGGCTTGCAAGCGGCCAGCAGGGCCGTGCCGGCGAAGGCGAGCACGGCGATGGGTTTCAAAGAGACTGCAGACATCCGTGTCGCTCCAGTAATCAGTGGCGGAAGTGGCGAACGCCGGTGAACACCATGGCCAGGCCATGTTCGTCGGCGGCGGCGATGACTTCCGCGTCGCGCATCGAACCGCCCGGCTGGATCACCGCCTTGATGCCGGCCGCGGCGGCAGCGTCGATGCCATCGCGGAACGGGAAGAACGCATCGGAGGCCATCACCGAACCCTCGACCACCAGGTTCGCATCGGCCGCCTTGATGCCGGCGATGCGCGCCGAGTACACGCGGCTCATCTGGCCGGCGCCGACACCGATGGTGCGGTTGTCCTTGGCGTAGACGATCGCGTTGGACTTCACGAACTTGGCGACCTTCCAGGCGAACAGCAGGTCGGTGAACTGCTTGTCGGTCGGCGCCAGCTTGCTGACCACCTTCAGTTCGTCGCGGGTCATGCCGCGGTTGTCCGACGACTGCAGCAGCAGGCCGGAGCCCACGCGCTTGTTGTCGAAGTTGTTCAGGCCATCGCCGTGCGGGATGCGCAGCACGCGCACGTTGGCCTTCTTCTGCGCGTATTCCAGCGCGGCCGGCTCGTAGTCCGGGGCGATCAGCACTTCCACGAACTGGCGGTCGAGAATCACCTGCGCGGTGGCAGCGTCGAGCGGCTTGTTGAAGGCGATGATGCCGCCGAACGCGCTGGTCGGGTCGGTGGCGTAGGCCAGCTCGTAGGCGTCGCCGTTGCCGGCACCAACGGCCACGCCACACGGGTTGGCATGCTTGACGATGACACAGGCCGGTGCATCGAACTGACGCACGCATTCCCATGCCGCATCGGCATCAGCCAGGTTGTTGTAGCTCAGTTCCTTGCCCTGCAGCTGCTGGAACGTCGCCAGCGTGCCCGGCACCGGATGCAGGTCGCGGTAGAACGCGCCGCTCTGGTGCGGGTTTTCGCCGTAGCGCAGGTCCATCACCTTCACGAAGGTGGAATTCATCTGCGCCGGGTACTCGGCCCGTGCCGGCACGGCAGCGTCGGTGCCGGTGACGGCAGACAGGTAGTTGCTGATCGCCGCGTCGTACTGGGCGACACGATTGAACGCGGCTACCGAGAACGCGAAACGGGTGCCGGCCGACAGCTGGCCGTTGTTGGCGTCGAGCGAGGCCAGCAGTTCGGCGTACTGCGACGGATCGGTGGCCACCGCCACGCGGGCGAAGTTCTTGGCCGCCGAGCGCAGCATGGCCGGGCCGCCGATGTCGATGTTCTCGACCGCGTCGGCCAGGGTGCAGTCGGCCTTGGCGGTGACCGCTTCGAACGGATACAGGTTCAGCACCAGCAGGTCGATGGCGCCGATGCCGTGCTCGGCCATCACGGCGTCGTCCAGGCCGGAGCGGCCCAGCAGGCCGCCATGCACCATCGGATGCAGGGTCTTGACCCGGCCATCCATCATTTCCGGGAAGCCGGTGACCTCGGCCACGTCCTTCACGGCCAGGCCCGCGTCGCGGATCGCCTTGGCGGTACCGCCGGTGGACAGCAGTTCCACGCCGCGTGCAGCCAGCGCGGTGGCCAGCTCGACCAGGCCGGTCTTGTCGGAAACGGAAAGGAGGGCCCGGCGGACGGGCAACAGATCAGCGGTCATGGGGACAGGGCAATCGGCAGCGGAGCGGGGCCGATATTGTAGGCGGTGGGGGCCGGTGGCGGGCGCTGGTGGGGGAAATTGGCCGCTGCAGACCCCCGTCGCGGCCCGCTCGGCAGCGCCTGCATGGACTGGGATTGGGAGCGATTCGATATGTGGCGCTGTCGCAATCAGGTAGGCTGTGCCCGCACTGCCAAGGATTAGCGGGTTCAGATCGTGTCGATCTATGCATTGAAAGGACGTTTCCAGGACCTGCTGCGTCCGGCCGTACGCGGCCTGTACCGCATGGGTGTCACCGCCAACACGGTGACCGTGGCCGCCGCCGTGGTCTCGCTGCTGGTGGCTGCCGCAGTGTGGTGCTGTGCACCCGCGCAGCCGCTGCTGTATCTGGCCCTGCCGCTGTGGATGCTGCTGCGCATGGCCCTCAACGCGGTCGACGGCATGCTGGCCCGCGAGTTCGGCCAGCAATCGCGGCTGGGCGCCTATCTGAACGAGTTGTGCGACGTGATCGCCGACGCGGCGCTGTACCTGAGCCTGCTCAGCGTGCCGGGCGTGCGTGCGGAGGCACTGTGGCTGCTGGCCTGGGCCGCCGCGCTGAGCGAGTACGCCGGCGTACTGGGCCTGATGGTCGGCGCCAGCCGCCGCTATGACGGCCCGATGGGCAAGAGCGACCGCGCGTTCGTGATCGGCGTGCTGGGCCTGTTGCTGGCGTTCGGCTGGGGCGGTGCGATGACGGTCAGCGGCGTGGCCGCTGCGATGGCGGTGCTGTGCGGGGTGACGATGGTCAACCGCGTACGCCGGGGATTGAAGGAATCGGCGGTTTCGCCGCAGTAAACACAACACGACCACACGCCATTCCAATACGGAGATTGCATGCGTCAGGCGCAGGAACGGGAATTCCACAGCTTCGACCAGGTACCGCTGTTCTACCGGTACTGGCCGAGCACTACGGCAAGCACGTCGGCCAAGGCCATCGTGCTGCTGCATCGCGGCCATGAACACTCTGGCCGGGTCACCCATCTGGTCGACGAACTGGACCTGCCCGACACGGCCTTCTTTGCGTGGGACGCGCGCGGCAATGGCCGCTCGCCCGGCACGCGCGGCGACGCACCGGGCTTCCCGGCGCTGGTACGCGACCTGGACAGTTTCATCGCCCATATCGGCGCCGAGCACGGCATCGCGATCGAGGACATCGTGGTCATCGCGCAGAGCGTGGGTGCCGTGGTTGCCGCCACCTGGGTGCACGATTACGCGCCGCGCCTGCGCGCACTGGTGATGGCCTCGCCTGCGTTCAAGGTGAAGCTGTACGTGCCGTTCGCACGCGCAGGGCTGGCGCTGATGCAGAAACTACGCGGCAACTTCTTCGTCAACAGCTACGTCAAGCCGCAGTGGCTGACCCACGACCCGGCGCGGGTGGAAAGCTACCGCACCGATCCGCTGATCACCCGGCCGATCTCGGTGCGCGTGCTGCTGGGCCTGTACGAAGCGGCCGACCGCATCGTGGCCGACGCACAGGCGATCAGCGTGCCGGTGCAGTTGCTGGTGTCCGGTTCGGACTTCGTGGTGCATCGCGGCCCGCAGGACCGTTTCTACGAACGCCTGTCCAGCCCGATCAAGGAGCGCGTGCACCTGCCGGGCTTCTTCCACGACACCCTGGGCGAGCGCGACCGTGCACCGGCGCTGGCTCGCGTCCGCAGCTTCATCCAGGCACGCTTTGCCGAGCCGCTGCAGGAACTGTCGCGGCGCGATGCGCATCGGCATGGCCCGACCTTCGAAGAATCGGAGATCCTGTCGTGGCCGCCGGAGCGCAACAGCCTGGCCGACCTGCGCTGGCGCGTGGTGCGCGGTGGCCTGCGTTTCGGCGGCACGCTGTCCGAAGGCATCGCGCTGGGCCTGCAGACCGGTTTCGACTCGGGCAGCACGCTGGACTACATCTACCGGGATGAAGCACGGGGCAAGGGCCCGCTGGGCCGGATGGTCGACCGCAACTATCTGGATGCGATCGGTTGGCGCGGCATCCGCGTGCGCGGCAAGCACCTGCAGGAGCTGTTGCGCGATGCCGCCCAGCGACTGCGCGGGCAGGGCGCGCCGGTGCGCGTGCTGGACGTGGCTGCCGGCCATGGCCGCTACGTGCTGGAAGCACTCGGCCAGGGCGCACAGCGGGCCGACCGCATCGTGCTGCGCGATTTCAGCGATCTGAACGTGACCCAGGGCAAAGCCCTGATCGAGCGCCTCGGCGCGGCCGACATCGCCCGCTTCGAACAGGGCGATGCGTTTGATCCGGCGCAGCTGGCGGCGGTGGACCCGGCGCCGACGCTGGCGGTGGTGTCCGGCCTGTATGAACTGTTCCCGGACAACGATGCGGTGCTGCGTTCGCTGCAGGGCATCGCCGCGACGGTGCCGGTGGGCGGTTACCTGGCCTATACCGGGCAGCCGTGGCATCCGCAGCTGGAGTTCATCGCGCGTGCGTTGACCAGCCACCGTGGTGGCGCGGCATGGGTGATGCGTCGCCGTACCCAGCACGAGATGGACGAACTGGTGCGCCTGGCCGGCTTCCAGAAGGTGGCCCAGCGTATCGATGACTTCGGCATCTTCACCGTATCGCTGGCACGCCGGATCGCGTGATGGCGACGCTGGTGGCAACCGCATTACCCAGCGAGGCGCGCCCGTGGCGGCGCGCCCTGCTGTGGCTGGCCCTGCTGGGGCCGTTCTTCTTCGCCAGCTATGGCTTCGCCAACTGGATGGCCGGCCGCCATGCCGAACTGCCGGTGCTGGCCTTCGCCTGGGAAACGCGGATTCCGTTCGTGCCGTGGACGATCGTGCCGTACTGGTCGATCGACCTGTTCTATGCGATCTCGTTCTTCCTGTGCCGGCGCCGGCTGGAGCTGGACCGGCACGCGCTGCGCCTGCTCAGTGCGCAGGTGATCGCGGTGGCCTGCTTCCTGCTGTGGCCACTGCGCTTCAGCTTCGAGCGGCCGGAAATCGGCGGTGTGTTCGGCTGGTTGTTCGACGTGCTGCTGGGCTTCGACAAGCCCTTCAACCAGGCGCCGTCGCTGCACATCGTGCTGCTGATCGTGCTGTGGGTGAAGTTCGCGCAGTACCTGCACGGTGCCTGGCGGCTGCTGCTGCATGTATGGGCGCTGCTGATCGGTATTTCGGTGCTGACCACCTTCCAGCATCACTTCATCGACATTCCCACCGGGCTGCTGGCCGGCTGGTTGTGCGTGTGGCTGTGGCCGGAGCAGGGCACGCCGCCGTTGCGCGCCTGGCAGGCCACGGGTGACCCGAAACGTTGGCGGCTGGCGGCGTTGTATGCGCTGGGTGCCGGCCTGCTGCTGGTGCCGGTGGTGATGCTGCGCGGCGTCGCATTGTGGCTGCTGTGGCCGATGGTGTCGTTGCTGCTGGTGTCGTTGGCCTATGCGGGTCTGGGCACGGCGGTGTTCCAGAAGCGCGCCGATGGCAGGTTGACGATGGCCGCGCGCTGGCTGCTGGCACCGTACCTGGCTGCGGCGTGGATCAACTCGCGGTTGTGGACGCGGCGCGCGCCGCAGCCGGTGCCGGTCGTCGACGCGGTCTGGCTGGGGCGCCTGCCCAGTGCTGCACTGCCCGTGCCCTTGGTGGGGGTGGTCGACACCTGTGCCGAGCTTTCCTGTCGTGCGCCGGGGGCAGCGTATGCCAGCGTACCGATGCTGGACCTGGTGCTGCCATCGGCGGCGCAGTTGCGTGCGGCGGCGGACGCCATCGAACGCCTGCGCGACCATGGCCCCGTGCTGGTGTGCTGTGCACTGGGCTATTCGCGCAGCGCGGCCAGTGTGGCGACCTGGTTGCTGCGCACCGGCCGTGCGCACGATGTGGCAGAAGCGGTGGCGATCGTACGCACCGCGCGGCCAGGCATCGTGCTGCATGACGTCCATCTACAGGCGATCGCGGCCGCTGCCGCGCAGGAGACCGTTGCATGAGCGCTGTGCCCGATCTGCCGATGATGCATCTGCTGCTGCGGCAGGGACGCCTGCCTGCCGCGTTGTCGCTCGGCCTGCTGCTGGTGGCCCTGTTGCTGCTGGGCATCGAACCGGGGTTGGCGATGTTCGCCGCAGGCCTGCTGCTGTTGAGCCTGGTTGCAGGCGTCGTGCAGGCGTACTACGCGGTGCGGGTGCAGTTGGATGCCAGCCTGCTGCGCCTGCTGCAACAGGAAGGCCTGCAGGGCGAAGACGCGGCACAACGGGTGGACCAGGCACTGCACACGGCCGGCCTGCGCAGGCGGGACGCACAGGCGCCGACGCGTGGCTGGGATACGCGCTGGATCGGCATGCGTCGCCTGCTGATGCGCCAGTACGCCGCCACCCTCCTGCAGTTCGCTGCCCTGCTGCTGGCCGTGTTGTGGCCGCAGACCTGACCGGAGGTGCCGATGTTCGCTGAACTGATCGCCCGCGCCTGCAGTGCGGCCATCCACGTCGTGACCGGCGCACGCGCGCTGTGGGTCGGCTGCGCGCCGTCCAGCGAGCACCGCGTCTACTACGGCAACCACGCCAGTCATGGTGACTTCGTGCTGATCTGGTCGTCGATGCCACCGGCACTGCGGCGCCAGGTGCGGCCCGTCGCCGCCGCCGAGTACTGGCAGCGCGACGGCCTGCGGCGCTATCTGATCGACGCGGTGTTCAATGGCGTGCTGGTGGAACGCGAGGCGGGCAACCGCCACCAGGATCCGCTGCAGGTGCTGCGTGACGCGGTGGATGAGGGCTGCTCGTTGATCCTGTTTCCGGAAGGCACGCGCAACATCGGTGACGAGCCGCTGCTGCCGTTCAAGAGCGGCATCTACCATCTGGCCCGGCAACGCCCGGAGTTGGAGTTCGTGCCGGTATGGATCGACAACCTGAAGCGGGTGATGCCGAAGGGGCGTTTCCTGCCGCTGCCGCTGCTGTGCACGGCGACCTTCGGTACGCCGCTGCGCCTGCAGGCCGATGAGGACAAGGCGGCGTTCCTGTCGCGCAGCCGCCAGGCGCTGCTGGCCCTGGCCCCGAACGGAGGCCGCGCATGAGCTTCATGATCGATATGTCCGGTGATCTGGCCGCGCGCAGCGTGGGCCAGCAGACCGGCCTGCTGTTTGCCGGCGTAGGCGCGGTGCTGGTGCTGGCCACGCTGGTGTCCGAAACCCTGCGCTGGCGCCAGCGCGGCACGCCCAGCGCAGTGATCGCCAATCTGGTTTCGCGCATCCGCGCGTGGTGGGTGATGGCCATCGTGGTGGGGCTGGCGCTGTTCTTCGGTCGCGCTGGAGTGATCGTGCTGTTCGCGATCATCTCGCTGTTCGCACTGCGCGAATTCATCACCCTGGCACCGACACGATCGGGTGACTACTACGCGTTGCTGGCCGCCTTCTACATCGTGCTGCCGTGGCAGTACTACCTGGTGTGGATCGACTGGTATGGCATGTACACGCTGCTGATCCCGGTGTACGCGTTCCTGTTCCTGCCGATCCTGGCCACCATCGGCGGCGATACCACCCACTACCTGGAGCGCACGTCGAAGGTGCAGTGGGGCCTGATGATCTGCGTGTTCTGCATCTCGCACGTGCCGCTGCTGCTGAACCTGCGTGTGCCGGGCTACGATCCGGCGCGCAACGTGCTGCTGTTCGCCTTCCTGGTGATCGTGGTGCAGTCGTCGGACGTGCTGCAGTACATCTGGGGCAAGCTGCTGGGCAAGCACCTGATCGCGCCGAAGCTGTCGCCGTCGAAGACGGTGGAAGGCTTCGTCGGCGGCGTGCTCTGTGCCAGCGCGTTGGGTGCCGCGCTCTGGTGGATCACCCCGTTCACGCCGCTGCAGGCATTCGGCCTGTCGCTGCTGATCAACCTGATGGGGTTCTGGGGCGGCCTGGTGATGTCGGCGATCAAGCGCGACCGCGGCATCAAGGACTGGGGCAACATGATCGAGGGCCATGGCGGCATGCTCGATCGGCTGGATTCAGTGTGCTTCGCCGCGCCGGTGTTCTTCCACGTGGTGCGTTACTACTGGAAGGCGGGCGGCGGCGGGTGATTCCGCTGGAGGGCCATCCACGCATGGCGTGGATCTACTGGAACCAGGTGGACCCGGATTCGATAGCGCCGGGCCATGCCCGGCGGGCGGCGCTTACGCGCTGATGCCGTATTCCTTCAGCTTCTTGCGCAGGGTGGCACGATGGATGCCCAGCATCGCCGCCGCGCGGCTCTGGTTGCCTTCGCAATGGTTGAGCACTTCCACGAACAGTGGAATCTCCATCTCGCGCAGCACGATCTCGTAGACATCGTCCGCATCGCAGCCATCGAGGTCGCGCAGGTAACGGCGCACGGACTGGGCCACATGTTCGCGCAGCGGTGGCCGGGCAGCGCCACGACTGTTGTCAGGACGAGAAAGGACAGCGTTCAAGGGGGTTCCCGATCTGGTTGGTCCATGCACGCGGGGCGCCGGACCGGATGAGGTGATGGCGGTCAGTCTAGCGCGAGCGTGCCCGACCTGCCACGGCCGGGCGGCCCGGCCCAGGTCAAAGGAACTCGAAGGTGAATGCGACCGTGGATGCGGCAGGCTCCTGCACGCGGAAGGCGATGCGTGCGCTTTGTCCCGGTTCCAGCGCGGCCGCACCCGGGTTTTCACCGAGGTACTGCGCCGGTGCGAACACGCCGGTGCCGATGACCCGACCATCGGCATCGGACAGCGACAGGCGCAGATCCGGCCATGCCTGCGGCCAGCGCGCGTCGTTGCGGATGCTGGCCTGGATCTGCAGTACGCCGGCCTGGGCCGGCAACGGGCGGATTTCACGGCTGGTCATGGTGAATGCAGTGGGCTCGCGCCAGGCCGGCAGCGTGCAGCGCAGCACGTTGCACAGCGCGCTGATCCACGGCCGTGTGCCGGCATCGGCGGCCAGCCGTGCACGATCGGCCAGCACGCTCTGCAGCAACAGCAGCAGCGCCAGTGCGGCCACCAGCAGCCAATGCCAGCGAGGGGTTGGCAGTGCGCGCGGACGCACGCCGAGGAAGCTGGGCGCATCGGTGGCGGTGACGGCGATGCCGGGCGTGGCAGTGGGCGCCGGCTCGATGATTGGATCATCGGCGGGCGGCGGTTCTGTTGCTGTTGCCGCCGCGATGTCCGTTGCCGGGTCGAGATCGTCGATCACCGGCGCTGCATCGGGCGGCCCCGGCTCGCGCGGTGCCGTGGTCTCAGGCGCGACATCGCGCCCCGGCGCGGTGCGCAGGAACGTGGCCAGGGGACGGCGCGGTGGGTTCGGCTCGGACATGCTCAGGGCGCGGGCTCGGATCCAGCGGTCATTCAACCACGATCAGGCGCGGCGTACGCCGGTGATGCGCATCCAGTCGCCATCCTGGGTGGCCTGCAGGTCGTCGAACCATGCCGCATAGCGCTGCAGCAGTTCGTCTTCCTGGCCATGCAGGATGCCCGACAGGGCGATGCGGCCACCGGTGGCGACGCGGGCAGCCAGCAGTTCGGCCAGTGCATCCAACGCGGAGGCCAGGATGTTGGCGACCACGATCGGGTAGGTGGCGACCGGTTCGTCCTGCGGCAGGTACACTTGCATGCGTGCCTGTTCGCCATTGCGTTCGGCGTTGTCGGCGGTGGCGATCAGCGCCTGCGGGTCGTTGTCCACGCCGATGGCCTGGGCGGCACCGAGCTTCAGCGCGGCCAGAGCGAGAATGCCCGAGCCACAGCCGAAATCGAGTACGCGCTGGCCCTGTAGCTGGCCATCAACGGCCAACTGGTCCAGCCAGCGCAGGCACAGCGCGGTGGTCGGGTGGGTGCCCGAGCCGAAGGCCAGGCCCGGATCCAGGCGCACGATGGCGGCGTCGGCAGCCTGCGCGGCCTCCGGCAGCTCATGGTTCCACGGCACGATCCAGGTACGGCTGCCGAAGTCCATCGGCTGGAACTGGTCCAGCCACGCGCGCTCCCAGTCTTCGTCTGCCACGGCGCGGAAGCTGCCGTTGCTCCAGTCCAGTTCCGGGTCGAAGGCTTCCAGCGCGGCCAGCAGCAGCAAGGCGTTGCTGTCGGCCGGGAACAGCGCGCTGAGCACCAGGGTATCCCACAGCGGGGTCTCGCCCACGCCGGGCTCCAGGATGGCCTGCTCGTTGCTGGTGTCGGCTTCGGCATCAAGCAGGGTCACCGCCAGCGCGCCGATGTCCTCCAGCGCATTCTCATAGCGGGGCTGGGTGGCTTCGGTGCAACGCAGGGTCAGTTCCAGGAACGGCATGGCGGTGAGGGCAATCGCGGGAAAGGGGGCCATGCTAGACCATTGGGGCGTCTCCGTATTGCCTGAGATGCCACCCCGGGATGAACGAAGCCGATTCAGACAGGCCTCACGGGCCTTGCTAAACTCGGCGCTTTCCTGTGCGCCGTACCACCGACCGTTGCCGATGGCTTTCGCCCCGACCCTGAAAACCTGGTTGCTCGTCCTGCCGGCCGTGGCCGTGCTGGGCGTGGCCGGTTATCGGGCCAATGGCCACGGCCGGGACATGGACGCGCGCGTCGACGTGCCGCTGGCTACCCAGGCCAGCGATGCGCAGGGGGCGCTGGCACCGGTGATGCCGGAAGCGCTGGCACGCCGCCTGGCTGCTTTCGAACGTGGCACCGCGCTGCCTTCAGGCCTGCCGCTGGATATCCGCGCCGACATCGAAGATGCCACCGATCTGTACGCCTACGCGCAGCGCCTGCGCGTGCAGGCCGACCAGGGCAATCATGAGGCGCGCTGGATGCTCAGCCGGGTCTATGACTACTGCGCGCAGTACGCCGTTGATCCGGGCGGCTATCGCCTGGACAACAACGTACTGGCCGGCCTCGGCCTGAGTGCCGCACCGGTGATGGTGGAGGCGCGCGAACGAGTGGCGCAGCGCTGCGGTGGCTTCGTGCCCGGCGACAAGCTGGGGCCGGCGCTGGTGCTCGGTGAGCGTCGTCGTGCGGCCCAGCAGGGCAACCTCGCTGCCGAAGCGGCGCTGTTTGCCGAAGGTGAGCCGTTGCACGACAACGAGCAGTACCGCCGAGATCTGGTCGAGCGCGTGCGTACCTCGCGCGATCCGGAGGCCTATATGGCGATCGCGCCGGGCATGGGATTGCGCGCGGCCGGCGACAAGGCGCTCACCGGCACGGTCGCCGGTGAACAGCTGAGTG
The DNA here is from genome assembly GCF_042787595.1 of Stenotrophomonas sp. YIM B13575. Lineage (NCBI taxonomy): Bacteria > Pseudomonadati > Pseudomonadota > Gammaproteobacteria > Lysobacterales > Lysobacteraceae > Stenotrophomonas > Stenotrophomonas sp. YIM B13575. Next base: position 35,517 of record NZ_JBHZOP010000022.1, read on the forward strand.
AACTGGCATGGCGGGTTGCGGCCTGCGAACTCGGTCTTCCCTGTGGAGCCGACAGCGTGCTGGTCAACAGTTTTTGTGCGAATGGAGGGATCTGTTCGCCGGATGGAACGCAGGACTTCCGTGAATTTGTGTATGACGCCGCGGTTTCGCGGCAAGGTGCGGGGAAAATGAAGGAATGGATCAAGCGATTGATTGGAACGAGGGACGGGCGATGAACTACCGTCGATTCCTGCATGGGGCCAAGTTCTGGTTCTGGGTGGTGTTGTTCGTGGCGTACTCGGCCGGTGCCGTGGGCCTGCTGATGATCGACACCTACGAGGACCGCTACCGGCGCCTGTCGAAGGTGGAACTGACCTCGGTGAAGACACAGGAAGACGTGCGCCGCGCCGGTGCCAGCCAGGTGGCCGCCGTCTACCGCGCGCAGAGTGGCGTGCCGTTCTCGTCGTTGCCGGCCGGCAGCACCTTCCAGGTGGTGTGGCCCGATGGCTCCAGCGAGACCATGGTGATCGTCGATCCGACCTCGCCGAACGGTGTGCGTCCGTTGGCGAACTCGCAGATTCCCGCGGAAGTCGCCGGCAAGCGTTGAAGCGGATCCAGCAGGGCCGGGCTATGCCTGGCTTGCCGGAAAGCAGCCGAGCATGGCTCGGCTCTACAGAAAGCAGAAAGCAGAAAAGGGCGGGGAAATCCCCGCCCTTTTCATGTGTGGCAACAACCGCAGCCGATCAGGTCAAGGCGATCGGCTTGCTCTTGCGCTCGGCAAGGCGCTTTTCCAGATAGTGGATGTTCTGGCCACCGGCCTGGAAGCCCTTGTCGCGCATGATGCGCTGCTGCAGGGCGATGTTGGTCTTGATGCCATCGACCACCATCTCGCTCAGCGCCACCCGCATGCGGGCGATGGCGGTCTCGCGGTCCGGACCGTGCACGATCAGCTTGCCGATCATCGAGTCGTAGTTCGACGGCACGCGGTAGCCACTGTAGATGTGGGTATCGACGCGCACGCCGGGGCCGCCCGGTGCGTGGAAGCCGGTGATGGTGCCCGGGCTCGGCACGAAGGTCTCGGCATCTTCGGCGTTGATGCGGCACTCGATCGCATGACCGCTCAGCACCACGTCGCTCTGCTTGATCGACAGCTTCTGGCCGGCAGCGATTTTCAGCTGTTCGGCGACCAGGTCGATGCCGGTGACCATCTCGGTGACCGGATGCTCCACCTGGATGCGGGTGTTCATTTCGATGAAGTAGAAACGGCCATCTTCGTACAGGAATTCGAAGGTGCCGGCGCCGCGGTAGCCGATGCGGATGCAGGCTTCCACGCACACCTTGCCGATCTGCTCGCGCTGCTCGGTGGTGATGCCCGGTGCCGGTGCTTCCTCGACCACCTTCTGGTGACGGCGCTGCATCGAGCAGTCGCGCTCGCCGAGATGGATGGCATTGCCCTGGCCGTCGGCCAGCACCTGGATCTCCACGTGGCGCGGATTCTCCAGGAACTTCTCCATGTAGACCTCGCCATTGCCGAACGCGGCCTTGGCCTCGCTCTTGGTGGTCTCGATGGAGGTCTTCAGCGAGGCTTCGGCATGCACCACGCGCATGCCGCGGCCACCGCCGCCACCGGCGGCCTTGATGATGACCGGGTAGCCGATCTCACGGGCGATCTTGGTGTTGGCGACGATGTCATCGCCGAGCGGGCCGCCCGAGCCGGGCACGCACGGCACGCCGGCCGACTTCATGGCGCGGATCGCTTCGACCTTGTCGCCCATCAGGCGGATGGTGTCTGCCTTCGGGCCGATGAAGATGAAGCCGGATTCTTCCACGCGCTCGGCGAAGTTGGCGTTCTCGGACAGGAAGCCATAACCCGGGTGGATGGCCTGGGCGTCGGTGACCTCGGCCGCGGCGATCAACGCCGGGATGTTGAGGTAGCTTTCCGCCGACGGCGCCGGACCGATGCAGACCGATTCATCGGCCATGGCCACGTGCTTGAGGTTGCGGTCGACCGTGGAGTGCACGGCCACCGTGCGGATGCCCAGGGTATTGCACGCGCGCAGGATGCGCAGCGCGATTTCCCCTCGGTTGGCGATGACGACTTTGTCGAGCATGGCAGCCGCCCCTTAGCCGATCACGAACAGCGGCTGGTCGAATTCCACCGGCTGGCCGTTCTCGCCGAGGATGGCGACGATGGTGCCCGACGCATCGGCTTCGATCGGGTTGAACATCTTCATCGCTTCGATGATGGCCAGGGTCTCGCCGGCCTTGACCTGCTGGCCGATGCTGACGAACGCCGGCTTGTCCGGAGCGGACGAGGCGTAGAAGGTGCCGACCATCGGCGAGCGCAGCACGTGGCCTTCCGGCAGGGCGTTGCCCGGCTTGGCGGTGCCGCCGGTGGAGGCTTCGGTCGGCGACTGCATCGGCATTGCCGGGGTAGCCGGCTGGGCGGCGACCGGGGCGGCCATCATCATCTGCGGCTGGGCCTGCATCATGCCGTAGCCGGACACCGGAGCGCGCGACAGGCGCACCGACTCTTCGCCTTCCTTGATTTCGATTTCAGCCAGGTTCGACTCTTCCAGCAGGTCGATCAGCTTCTTGATTTTGCGGAGATCCATGGTGGCCCCTTTTCTCTTTGATGTCAGTGTGGTGGGAAGCGCGTTGCGCTCGGGTCAAAGCAGTTCGTAGAAGTCGCGCAACTGCCGGGTGCGGTCGCGCGCGAGGGTGATCAGGCAGCGCATCTGCGCGCCGTTGCGCGCGGTGCCGTCGGAATTGAGGGCATACACCGCCTGGCAGTCGTGGTCGCGCAGCTGCATCCATGCGCGCTGGGCCAGCACCAGTTCCTGTTCGGCGTTGCCGCAGTAGCTGCAGCTGCCGCCGTTGGCCGGCGTGCGCAGTTGCCTGCGGGCCTGGGCGTAGACGGCGTTGAGTTCGACGTCGGCGGCCGCTGCCACGTCCGAGGCGCACAGGTCGCTCTCCATCGTGGTGGTCGGGTGCGCGCAGTCGATGCCTTCGGCCTCACGGTCGGACGCGGCGGCGATGCCGCACAGGCCGGCCCACAGCACAACGCTGGCGAGGACGCGCGACAGGCTCATGACGCGGCGGCAGCCTGCACGCGTGCCAACGCCGCGTCCATCGCATAGCGGTAGCTGTCGGCACCGAAGCCACACACCACGCCAACGGCCTTGTCGCTGAAATAGCTGTGCTGGCGGAAGGGCTCGCGGGTATGCGGGTTGGACAGGTGGATCTCGATGAACGGCACGGCCACTGCCGCCAGCGCATCGCGCAGGGCAACCGAGGTATGGGTGAAGGCGGCCGGGTTGATCAGGATGAAGGCGGTTCCGTCGTTGCGTGCGGCCTGAACACGATCCACCAGCACGTGCTCGGCGTTGGACTGCAGGCTCTCCAGCGCATGACCCGCAGCAGCAGCCTGGGCGGCCAGTGCCTGGTCGATGTCGGCCAGCGTGGTGTGGCCGTAGACCTCCGGCTCGCGGGTGCCGAGCAGGTTGAGGTTGGGGCCATGCAGGACCAGCAGCTTCGCCATGGGATCCGATTGACGGGAAAGGGCGGCAGTCTGGCGGAAGCTGAGGATGCTGTCCAGTTCGGCGAAATTAGTGGTGTTTAAAGTGGTCGTTTGAAAAATGCCATCGTCCGCGTGGTTGCATGGCGGCCGCGTGCTGGAAGGCTGACTATAGATAGTGGAAATTGCGCGTGCCGACCATCCCCCTTGCCGGCGCGATGCCGCCGGGCCGCATTACGTTCGACACTGCGGAGGTTGCCAAGGTGTTCCTACACTGCGTCAACCCGCCATGTCGGCGCTCCTGGATGCCTGCGCCGTGCCTATTCCCCCCCGCTTGCCCGCACTGCTGCTGGCACTGCTGCCCTTGAATGCGCTGGCTGCCGAACAATGGATCGTTGCCACCGACCTGTGGGGCAACAGGAACTACCAGACCCTGCATCTGGACGTGCAGAACGGGCGTATCGTCGGCCGGCTGGACGCCGACCCGGTCACCGGCACCCTCGGCGCCGGGCAGATGGTGTTCACCGCCACCGACAGCCAGGGCCAGCGCTATCAGTTCGATGGGCGCATTGACGGTACACGGATGCAGGGACAGAGCGATCAGCCGGACACCAACAACCGCGACGCGCGTGCCGTCCACGCCTTCAGTGCCTGGAAGGTACCGGCGCGGGGCTCGACCGCTCCGCAGCGCCATGTGTTCACGCCGACCGACTATTCCAATACGTTCAGCGCCGACCGCGCGCCGGTGCTGGTGATCTGGCCGGGGGACTCGGTGCAGACCCGCACGCTGGATTCCGGCGGCGTCGACGAGAAGGGCATTACCCGTGCGCTGTTCGGCAACCCGCAGGTCGGGCCGTTCTTCGTGGTCGGTGCCGAACCGGGCGATACGTTGGCGATCACGCTCACTTCGCTGAAGCTCAACCGCGACCATGCCGACAGCCTGGATGGCCTGGTGGGACGCTTGAAGACGCCGCGGGTGGCCGCTGAATCCAGCGAGCTGGGCAAGCCCGTGCGCTGGCAGCTGGACCGCAGCAGGGGCGTCGCCCGTCCGCAGGGAGCCAGTGGTGGCCTGCGGCATTTCGAAGTGCCGGTGAAGCCGATGCTCGGTGGCCTGGCGCTGGCGCCCGGCTTCGGTTACCCGCCGTTTTCCACCGGCGATACCGCCGACTTCGGCGGCAACATGGATTTCAACGCCGTGGTTGAAGGCAATACGGTCTACCTGCCCGTGCAGCAGCCTGGCGCCCTGATGTACCTGGGCGATGGCCACGCGCTGCAGGGCGATGGCGAAACCACGCAGTGGGCGCTGGAGACGTCGCTGGATGTGGAGGTGAAGGTCGAGCTGCTGAAGCAGCATGCGATCACGACGCCGCGGGTGGAATCGGCAACGCAGATCATGACCCTGGGCCAGGGCGGCTCCAGCGATGATGCGCTGCGCATCGCCACCTCGGGCATGCTGCAGTGGCTGCGCCAGGCCTATGGATTGACGTTGTCCGAGGCGACCCAGGTGCTGGGCGTGGCGGTGCAGTACCAGGTGGCCAACCTGGCCGGGCGCAGTGTTGGCGTGGCGGCGAAGGTGGACAAGGCGGTGCTGCAGGGGCTGCCGTTGCAGACGACGGCAGAACCGGGTGGCAGCGCCGTGAAGCACACTGCCAAGTGACCGCTGTGTCGGTAGCCGCCGGCAAAAGCGCATCAACCAGGAGTCCGTGATGAGTGCCGACGCAATCCAGAACCGCCGGGCTGCCTTCAGGGCACTTCATGCATCCGGGTGCTTCCTGCTGCCCAATCCCTGGGACGTCGGCAGCGCCGTAGCGCTGGCGCGGTTGGGTGCGCAGGCACTGGCCACCACCAGCTCCGGCCATGCCTGGGCCCACGGGCAGCCTGACGGGGCGATGGGGCGCAGCGAGATCCTGGCCCATCTGCGCACGATGGTGGCGGCAACCGATCTGCCGGTGAACGCCGACTTCGAAGATGGTTTCGGCAGCAGCCCGGAGGCGGTGCACGAGAGTGTGTCGATGGCGATCGCCACCGGCGTGGCCGGCCTGTCGATCGAGGATTCCACCGGCGATGCGGAGCATCCACTGCGCAGCATCGAAGACAGCGTGGCCCGGCTCAGGGCCGCGCGCCGTGCCATCGACGAAAGCGGGCATGACGTGATGCTGGTGGGGCGCGCGGAGAACTTCTTCGTCGGGCGGCCTGACCTGGACGATACGTTGGCCCGCATCCGCGCCTATGCGCAGGCGGGTGCCGATTGCCTGTATGCGCCTGGCATCCGTAGCGCAGCGCAGATCCGCGCCGTGGTGGATGCCGCCGGTGGCAAGCCGGTCAACCTGCTGATCGGTTCGCCCGGCCAGATGACGCTGCAGCAGGCGGCCGGCCTCGGCGTGCGCCGGGTCAGCGTCGGCGGGGCGCTGGCCCGCAGTGCGTGGGCGGGCTTCCTCAGGGCATCGGAGCAGATGCTCGGCAGCGGATCATTCGACGCGCTGCCGGGTACCCCGTCAGGTGCCGAGCTCAACGGGTTGTTCAAGCCGTAGGTACGGGCCGGTCAGTGCGACGGTGCAGGTGAGGGGGGCGTCCTGCCGAGCGCTTCACGTACCGCACGCTGCAGGCCCTGCACATGGAACGGCTTGGCCAGGAACGGCGCACGCCGATGCCTGACCGGCACCAGCTGGTCGTATACCGCCGAAGCGAAAAGATACGGGATGCCGAGCTCGAGCAGCCGATCGGCAACCGGAAACACCACCCCGTCACGAAGTTCCACGTCCAGCACGGCGCCATCGAAGTGGCCACTGTCGAGCATGCCCAATGCCTCGAAGACACTGTTGGCGTGGGCGATCTCATTGCCTTCGTCGGTCAGGGCCTGTTCCATCAGATCGGCCAGATCGAGCTGGTCTTCCACAAGGAGCAGGCGCGGAAGCGTCGTGGGTCGTTCATTGTTGCTTTGCATGGTGTGATGTCGTGCGAATGCTGCGGTGGTGTGGCAAGCATCCCCTGACAGGCATCAAGACGATGGCAGCCCGGCGTGGCTGTGATGTGCACAAGCGTGGCCGCGATGCGCGACAGCATTCCACCGATGGTGCTGGTGCTGGCGGCAATCATAGTTACCATTGGTAACTAATGAACTGCCAGAGCCCGTCATGCATACCCATATCGTCGTAGCCCACCCTGAACCCTCCTCGCTCACCCATGCCGTGGCCGCGCGGATCGGCGAGGCGATCGACAACGCCGATGCCGGCAACACGGTCACCACGGTGGATCTGATGGCGGAAGGCTTCGATCCACGCTTCAATGCGCAGGACCACGCGTTCTTCCGCAGGACCACCACGCTGCCCGCCGATGTGGCCGCCGAGCACGCGCGGCTGGATGCGGCCGACACGCTCGTGCTGGTCTACCCGCTCTACTGGTGGTCGTTCCCGGCGCTGCTGAAGGGCTGGATCGATCGCGTGTTCACCCAGGGCTGGGCCTATGACGAAGGCGCCGATGGCAAGGTGGAAAAGAAGCTGCAGCGGCTGCAGGTGCATCTGGTGGGGCTGGGCGGCGCCGGCCAGCAGATGATCGACCGGCGTGGCTATGGCGAGGCGATGAAGACCCAGATCGACCAGGGCATCTTCGATTACTGCGGAGCGCCGGTGCTGTCATCCACGCTGCTGCTGGATGCCGACAGCGGCATGGCCGAAACACATCTGCAGACGGCGGTGGACATCGGACGTAAGATCGGAACCCCCGCGCCCTGACGATCTCCCTTGCCTTCCAGACCTGCCGCGCCCGAGCCCCGTCGCCGCCTGACCCGCGAACAGCGTGCCCGCCAGCTGCTGGACGTGGCGTGGACGCTGGTCGGCGAAGAGGGCACCGATGCGCTGACCCTGGGCCGCTTGGCCGAGGCGGCCGGCGTCGCCAAGCCGCTGGCCTACGACCATTTCGAAACCCGCAACGGTTTGCTGGCTGCGCTGTATGCCGACTATGACCAGAGGCAGACCGTGGTCTTCGATGAGCGCATCGGCAGCGCGAAGGCGCGGCTGAAGGATCGCGCGCACGCCATCGCCTCCGGCTATATCGATTGCGTGCTGTCGCAGGGCAGCGAGATCCAGGACATTCTCGCCGCGCTGGCGGGATCACCGGAACTGCGTGCGGTGCGCCGTTGCTATCAGCAGGATTTCATCGACAAGTGCGCGCAGTGGCTGGGCCCGTTCGCAGCGGGAGAGGTCGTGCCAGCCGCCGGCCTCTGGGCCATCCTCGGTGCCGCCGAAACCCTGTCTGAAGCGGTTGAGGCCGGTGCGGTGGAACATGCGGCCGCCGAGGCCGAGCTGGAACGCGTGATCGTCGCCATCGTCAAGCGCAGCGCCTGAATCGTGTGGGCGACGCCGCCTAGAGTCGCTCGACGCTGACCGGTGGCAGGGGCACGTCGGGCTGCAGGTCCGGCAACAGCTGTCGCAGCAGCTCCGGCATCGCCTGCATCGCGGCACCATCGATGTAGCGCCACTGCGTACCGCCCACCGGCCGGATGGCGATCATGAAGGCGAGGCTTCTCACGGTCTGCGCGTCGACGGTGAATACCGTGGTCCGCGGCACGAAGCAGACTTCTTCGTCGCCGGCAGCATAGGTGCGGGTCGGTTCGCCCACATCATCGCTGATGACCTTCAGGCCCAAGTCGTCGAGCGCCTTCATCGTTTCGCGCGTGGCCTTCACATACGCCGCATCGCCGCCGGCAAACCGCTTCACGCTGGGATGCGTGCGCGCGATCATGGCATCGGTATCGCCGCGGGCGAACGTGGACAGCAGCGATCGCACATCCTGCTGCAACGCGTCGGTCTCGGCAGGGCTGAGTTCGCCGGCATGGGTGAGTGCGGCGGCGAACGTGCAGAACAGCGCAAGCATCCAGCACAGGAAACGTCGATCCATCGATGGGATACTCCTTCGGGCGCTGGACTATAGAGCGCATTGCCCGTGGTGTCTGCCCGCTCTGCCCGTCACACGCGTTGGGGGTCGGCCATCGCGACGGTGGCAAAGCCCGCATCAAGCTGCGCACGCACCTGCTCATCGCGCGACGCACGGGAATCAGCACCCAGTACCACGTTGATCAGGCGCAGCGGCAGCGCGTGCCCAGCGCACCTGCGACGGGCGGTGGCCGCCAGGCAGAAACCCGCAGCCTGGGTGTAACCGGTCTTCAAGCCATCCACGCCGTTTTCGCCGAGCAGGGCGTTCTGGTTCGCCTTCTGCAGGGTGCGGTGCGTGAAGCTGCGCTGTGCGGTGATCGCCAGCAGGTCGGGGTAGCGGGCGAGCAGGTGCGCGGCCAGCATCGCCATGTCGCGTGCGGTCGAGAGATGGCCCGGGGTGGTGATGCCGGACGCAGAGATGAAGTGCGTATCGTGCAGGCCCAGCGCCCGCGCGTGGTGGTTCATGTGCTGCGCGAACGCTGCCTGCGATCCGGCCAGGTGACGGGCCAGGGCGAGCGCTGCGTCGTTGCCGGAGACCACCATCAGGCCCTCCAGCAGTTTGTCGAGGGCGATGCGTTCGCCGGGCACCAGGCCCATCCGCGTTTCATCGTCGGCTACTTCGTGCACATCGCGCGGATCGATGGTGATGGTGTCCGACCACGAACCGCCCGACTGCGCGAGCAGGTCGTACGCGGTGTAGGCAGTCATCAGCTTGGTCAGCGAGGCCGGCGGTCGTCGCAGCTCCGCGTGCTGCTGCTGGAGGATGTCGAGGGAGGCGGCATCGATCGTGATCGATGACACCGGCAGACGAGGGGCGTGTGATGAAGGCATGGCGTGCAAGCGTAGCCGGAAGCCTGCCTGTCGTGGGCATTGGCTGCACATCCTGCGAATGCCCGTCAGGTGATCCTGTGGCCATGGACTCCGATATCCGCATCGATGGCCGCGTGTTCGCCTACGTCTTTCCCTGTGCCTGGGAGGACTACGCGAAGATTGGTTTCTCGCGCGATCCGCTGGGCCGGATCAGTGCGCTGCATCGGCGCTGGTTCGAGTTCTTCGATCTGGAAGCGGGGGCGCTGGTCGAAGCGGAATCCGAGCGCGATGCGCGTGACCTGGAACTGCAGTTGCGCCGGCCGTTCAAGCTGCATCGTGCGCCGGCGCCGATGACGGTGCAGGACAAGGCCGGTGGGCGCACCGAATGGGTGCGCGGGGCCAACGCCGCGCTGGCCGAGGCGGTACGCGCGCTGGCACAGCAGGGCTATCACACGTATCCGCTGCGGCCGTGGCTGCGGGCGGCAATGGTCCAGCGTCTGGACCGGCTGCATGACTGGGCCGCAGCGCAGGTGCCGGAAGAGGAAAGCCTGCGCACGCCGGTCGGCGTGGCCGCACTGCGCGACGCCATCGATGCGTATCGCGCGCTCGCTATCGATCCCGAGCCGTGGTTGCCGGAGCACCTGCAGCGCGGGTGGTGACACTTCCCGAGGTGGCCGGGACGTTGGCCGGTCGCGGTGCCCGGCGCGCATCGGGCGCTGCGGGAACTGGTTCGGCGAGGCGCTGGGCGAGGGTGACGTTGGTCACGTGACCCTGCAGGAACAACAGGCCGCTGAAGATGTTCATGATCGTGCCTCCACTTGAGTGGAATGCACGATACGGGCAGCATGGGGGTGCAAAAAGCGACATTTCCGCAAGGTCGACTTGAGAGGAATTCAAGGCTTATGTCCCGCCCCCCGCTGCATGCCCTGCAGGGCTTCGTCGCTGCCGCACGCCTGGGCAACCTGTCCCGCGCCGCCGCGTCGATGAACCTGACGGTCAGTGCGCTCAGCCATCAGATGCGCCAGCTCGAAGAGCGCCTGGGCCAGCCGCTGCTGATACGGCAGGCACGCGGTGTGGCCTTGACCCTGGAAGGGCAGCGCCTGCTGGATCAGGTCGGCCCCCACCTGGATGCGATCAACGACGCCTTCCAACCCTACGCCGCGCGACCGGAACATGTGCTCACCCTCAGTGCCGTGCCGTCGATGGCCAGCGCATGGCTGGTGCCACGGCTGGGCAACTTCGTGGCCGCGCATCCACAGATCGAAATCAATCTGCAGTCGAGCGAGCGGCTGATCGACTTCGACCGACAACTGCAGTTCGATGCAGCGCTGCGGCTGGGCAGCGGACAATGGCCGGGACTGGTGGTGGAACCGTTGTTCGACGAATGGCTGCTGCCCATGGCCAGCCCGGCACTGATCGAGCGCATGGGCGGCATCGGCCACGTCCCGTTGGCGCAGTGGCCGCTGCTGGGAGACCCCGACGGCGCGTGGGGCGCATGGTTCGCGCTGATCGGCGAACGCCCGCCTGCGCGGTTCGTGGCGGTGCTGGATGATTCCGAAGCCCACCATCGCGCGGCACTGGACGGCGTTGGTGTTGCACTGGGGCGGGTCACGCGGGCGCGGCTGCTGCTGGATTCCGGCCAGTTGGTTGCGTTGTCGGACCTGCGCCTGAAAACCGCATGGCCGCATTGGCTGGTGTACCCGCAGCGCTCGGTGCGGCACCGTGGTTTCCTGGCTTTCCGCGAATGGTTGCACGCGCAGGCCGCCGAGCACGTGCGGCACATGCCGGCCGCAGACGTGGGGTAGCGCCCGTCGCGCAGGCGCGATGCTGTGGCGTGTGCGTCAGCGCAGCAGCGTGACCGCCTGCCCGGCACGTGCGAAGGCCTCGCCCAGCAGCGGCCCGGCCTTGATCGTTTCCACTTCGGCGAACAGTGCCTGCAACGCCGCCGCGGATCGTGCAACGGGCGCTGCGACCGCCTGCTGGATGACGGTGAAGCGATCTGCCAGCACGCGATGGCCGGGGTGTGCCTGTGCCCAGGCCTGCAGGGGCTGGCGTACGCCGGCCGCTGCATCCAGCCGCTGCTGGTCGAACAGGGTGATGGCGGCGGCCGAGGTGTCGGCACGTTCAATCGTTGCCTGGCGCAGCTCGCGGCTGAGGAACAGATCGTAGGCGGCGCCGCGTCCCACCGCGATGCGCAGCCCGCTGTGATCGAGGTCTGCCACTTGTCGTGCTGGACTGTCATCGCGCACCAGATAGGTGCCTTCGATCTCCACATACGGTGCACTGAAGGCAATGCGGTCGGCGCGCGCCGGGTCCACCGCCAGGAAGGCCAGGTCCCACGCATCGTCGCTCGCTGCTGCCACCACCGATGCGGCCGCGTCGTGGCAACTGAAGCGGGCCTGCACACCCAGCCGCTGCGCCAGCGCGGTGGCCAGTTCCACCGATGGCCCGCGTGGTGCATCGGCGCCGCCCTGGGCCAGCACCGGGTTGCCGAGGTTGATGGCAACGCGCAGGTAGCCCAGTGGGGCCAACGCATGACGGTGATCGGCCAGGGACATGGTGGACTCCGTTACGGCGGGCGGTCCAGCATGCCAGCTGTGGCCATAGCCTGTGGTGTGCAGAGCTGCGATCCTGTGTTTCATCCGCCGGCACGCCCAGCCTGATCACCATGAATCCCATCCTGCACGTTGAAGTTCCCGTTGCCGACCTGGACCGTGCCATGGCGTTCTACCGGCAATGGTTGCAGTTGGACCTCGATACGCCGATCACCGTGCATGACTGTCGTATGGCGTACCTGCCCTTCAACGATAGGGACGCGGGTGCCAGCATGGCGCTGGTGCACGGCGCGGACTACCTGCCGTCGCAGCAGGGCCCGCGCATCTACCTGCGCGTGGACGATCTGGATGACAGCCTGCAGCGTGCCCTTCAGGCTGGCGCGGTGCTGTGCTTCGGCCCGGACGTGGCCGGTGACTGGCGGGTGGCCGAGATCCGCGACAGCGAGGGCAACCGGATCGCCCTGCAGGCGCCCGTCACCTCATAGCCCAGAGGTCAGCAGCCGAACATCGCGTGGCGCTACACGGACGCGGCCCGCGACCGCTGCAGCCAGTCGGCGATGGCCGGATCCAATCGCGGATCGTCAGGAAGGCGCATGCCGAAGCCCTGCTGCAGCACCTCGCGCACGTCCTGTACATCACGCAGCGGGCGCTTGGCCGGCACCTGGCCCGGGCGATATTCGGTGTAGTTGCCGCTGCCGATGGTGCGCCGCCAATCCGGTCCGGTCAGTGATGCACGCAGTTGGCCGGGGAAGCTCGACTGCGGATGCGTACACACGTACCAGTTGCCCACTTCGTTATCGATCGGCGCCGGTGGCTGCAGGTCGAAGCGGTACAGCGGCCGCCAGTCGTCACCGGCCTCAGAGGCGAGCATGTAGTCGCCATCCTCCAGCCGCTGCACGCGGTAGCGCTCATGCGGTGTGTCCTGGACTGCGGTCTCATGCAGGCGCAGTGGCACGGTCGGGGTCAGGCTGCCGAAGCCCGTATCGACCAGCCAGTCCTCGTCCAGCAGATGCACCCGCAGCAGCAGGTGCGTACGCGCGGTCAGCTCGCCCTCTGCAGCCGACAGCAGCACCCGCGCGCTCAGCGGCCGCGCATCGAAACCCAGGGCCTGCAGCAGGGCCAGGAACGCGCCATTGAGCTCGAAGCAGTACCCACCGCGCTGCGCGTGCAGCAGCTTGTGCTGGACGCTGTCCAGGTCGATGGCGACCGCGTCGCGCAGCAGGCTGGTCAGGGTCTCGAACGGCAGCAGGGCGTTGTGGCGCTGCTGCAGCAGGGTCAGCCCGGCCAGGGTAAGCGGTGGTGGGGCATCCAGCTGCAGTCGCTGCAGGTAACGGGAGACGTCGACGGACATGGCAGGCACCACGGGCAGGGGCCTCCACTGTGCTACCGCAACCGGGGTTGAGGTCAAGCGCGGCGCGCCGGTGTCATCCCCCGGTCGCCTGCGGCCGGTACAACAGCGACGACTGGCCACTGCCCGCGGCAGGATTCAATCCACCGCTAAAGTTCTGTTGAAACCGGCCGATACAGGTGCGTCCTTCCGCCTGGAGCCTGTCATGTCGGCCGTCGTTCCCCACCTTCGGTCCCTGCGTAGCCGCGTTGTCGGGTTGCGTTCCCGTTTCCCTGGCCTGCTGCGCTGGCTGCAGCCACATCGACTCGGCGTTGCCGACAAGCTCAAGGCGACGTTGCTGGTCTGCAGCCTGGGCCTGGTGGCCATTGCCGCCGTCCATGCCTGGACCAGCCATGCGAGTACGCAGGCGGCACGTGACCAGGCCAGCTACCAGCACGGCAGTGACCGCGTTGCTTCGCTGGCGGCGCGGGTGGCCGAGGCCAGGCGCCTGCAGACCCAGTATGCGCGCAGTTTCGATGCTGCGGACCGCAGCCAGTTGCTGGCCACGCAGCAGATGTTGAAGCAGGACATGCAGGCGTTGCGCGGCATGCCGATGGATGCGGGCCGGCGCAAGACGCTGCAGGCGATGGCCGAGGCGGTCGATGCCTTCTCACAGGGCATCGCCGCATTGTTCGAGCGGGTGGATGAGATGGGGCGCGGCGATGCCGGCCTGGCCGCGAAGCTGCAGCAGGCTGCCGACGCGCTGCAGGCGCAGGTGGATGCGCTGGAGCGGCCAGCGCTGTCGCTGCATGTGCAGCGGATGCGGCGCCAGGAAGCGTTGCTGCTGCTCGATGGCGATTCCACCCACGCCGATCGTGCCAGCGAAGAAAAGCTGCCCTTCGACCTGGCATTGGCCGGCCTGCCCGCCGCGGTGCAGGAACGCATACGCAATGGCATGGAGGCCTACCAGGCCGCGCTGCTGGGCTATACCGCTGCGCGCGTGGGCCTGGACGTGGAGGCGCAGTCGCTGCTCGAGACCGCGGCGGCCGTCGGCCCGGCACTGGCCGCGTTCCAGCAGGCCCAGGTTGCGGCACTGGAACAGGCACAACTGCGCCAGCGATCGGGCGCAAGGATGGCCAGCGTGCTGTTCGTGGCTACCCTGCTGCTGGTGGCCGGTGTGCTGATCACCAGCCTGGTGCTGGTGGTACGTGCGGTGCGTCGGCCGATCCAGGACACCCTGCGCTTTGCAGGCGATATCGCGGATGATCGGCTCGACACCACGCTGCGCGTGCACAACGCCAACGATGAGATCGGTCAGCTCGCGCAGCGCCTCGTCGACATGCAGCAGCGCCTGCGTGCGCGGACCGAGACCGAACGCGCGGTGGCACGCGGCAACACGCGCGTGCGGCAGGCGCTGGACAGTGCCCAGACCGGCTTGATGGTGGTTGATGCGGAAGGGCAGGTGGCCTACGCCAACCCGGCGCTGCTGCAGCTGCTGGCGCTTCCCGCAGAGACATTGCTCGGCAGCGACGCGGTCCGCCTGCATCCGGCGCTGGCGGGACTGATCGGCGTCCGTCAGCGCGAAGAGCGTGAGATCGGCCACGCCGGCACCCGCTACCAGTTGATCGCCAATGCCATTGTCGAGGACGAGCACTTCCTTGGTGTCGCGGTGGAATGGCGCAGCCGCGCGCTGGAAACGCTGCTGGAAACCGAAGTGGCGGCGCTGGTTGATGCGGCGGCGCATGGCGAGCTGCAGGGTCGCATCGCGCTGGAGGGCAAGCAGGGGTTCGTGCGCACGCTGTCGACCAGCATCAACCGCCTGCTGTCCACCTTCGAGACCAACCTGGGCGACCTGCAGTCGCTGCTGGCCGCGCTGGCACGCGGCGACCTGAGCGTGCGCATGGAGGGCGACCTGCAGGGCGTGTTCGCGCGCATGCGGGATGATGCCAACGCCACTGTCGGGCAGCTGGGCCACATCGTCACCCGTATCCAGCAGGCCACTGTGCGCCTGGATGTGGGCGTGGGCGAGATCGTTGCCGGCCATCACGATCTTTCCCAGCGCACGGAGCAGCAGGCAGCCAACCTGGAAGAAACCGCAGCATCCATGCATGAGCTGACCGACACCGTCGGTCGCAATGCCGACGCCGCGGGGCGTGCTGACGGACTGGTACGCGACGCCGCCAGGGTTGCCGAGCGTGGCGGCACTGCGGTCGGCCAGGTGGTGGCGACCATGCAGGGCATCAGCGCGTCGTCGCGTCGCATCGGTGACATCATCCAGCTGATCGATGGCATCGCCTTCCAGACCAATATCCTGGCCCTCAACGCGGCAGTGGAGGCCGCGCGTGCAGGCGAGCAGGGCCGCAGCTTCGCGGTGGTGGCGGCCGAAGTGCGCCTGCTGGCGCAGCGCAGTGCGGATGCGGCCAAGCAGATCAAGGGGCTGATCGAGGATTCGGTGGCGCGGGTCGGTCAAGGCAGTACGCAGGCCGAGCAGGCGGGCACGACGATGGACGAGATCGTCAGCAGCGTGCAGCAGTTGGCCGGGCTGCTGGCCGGTATCCGCAGTGCCTCGCACGAACAGCATGCGGGCATCGCCCAGGTGAACCAGACCATCGTGCAGATGGAGGCCAGCACGCAGCGCAATGCGAGCCTGGTGGAAGAAGCCGGCGCATCGACCGCGCAGATGCAGGCCCAGGTGCAGGCGCTGGCCGAAGCGGTGGGCGTGTTCCGCCTGCTGCCCGAGCGACGCCCGCGCGCGGCGGCGTGATGGCCTGATCGCCTTCGCCGGGGCACGGCCCGGCGCTACCGTTGAAAGCCATGACGGGTAGCGCCGGGCCATGCCCGGCGAACGGAATCAATACACGTCGCGCCGGTAACGTCCGTTCTCAAGCAGCGTCTCCACCGCGTCATCGCCCAGTGCCTCGCGCAGCACCTGGTCCACGCCTTCGGCCATGCCGTGCAGCGATCCACAGACATGGATCACCGCACCGCGTGCCAGCCACGCGTGCAGCTCATCCACTGCGGCGCGCAGTCGATGCTGCACGTAGCTGCCATCGTCGATATCACGCGAGTACGCCTGATCCAACCGCCGCAGGTGCGCGTCAGCCTGCCATCGGATGATGTCCTCGGCGAACAGGAAGTCGTGCGCGCGCTGGCGCTCGCCGAACAGCAGCCAATGACCGTGCTCACCGTGATGCGCCGATTCGCGCAGCAGGCTGCGCAGGCCGGCGATGCCTGTGCCATTGCCGATCAGCACCATTGGTGCACCTGGCTGCCGATGGAAGCCCGGGTTGCGATGCACGCGGGCCGCAACCGCACCGTCCAACGGCGCATGCAGCGCCAGCCAGCCCGAGCCCAGGCCGGCGCGGCCGGCTGCGTCGTGGACCAGCCGCACCACCAGCTCCACTTCGCCATCGGCGGCGCATGAGGCGATGGAGTACTCACGCCCGGGCAGTGACGGCAGGCCTGACAGCCACAGCCCTGCATCCTGCACCTGCAATGCACTGCCGGGTTCGGGCAGCACCCGTTCGCTGGCCAGTTCCCGCAGCGTTCTGGTACCACCGTCGATCAGCACCGGTTGCAGGGGATCCAGGCCATGCGCCCGCAGCACCGCGTGCACATGCAGCGCGTCGTGGCGTGGTGCGATGTGCAGGATGTCGCCGGCCTGCCAATCGACGTCGGCCGGAGGTGCCAGGCGGATCTTCCAGATCTGGCCACCGACGCTGCCGGCGTTGAGCAGGGTGCGACCGAGCAGGCGCCAGTCGTGCATCACCGTGGCGGTTGGCAGTACGCTGTCATCGGTGTCGATGCCGGTCAGCGCGGCCAGTTGCAGCTGCCACTGGCGCAGTGCCGTCACCGAAGCCGCATCGACATCGATTCGCGCGAACAACGGCTGCGCACCCGAGCGGGTCAGCCAGTCATCCATCTGCATGCCGAACCCGCAGAACCGTTCGTACTGGTGGTCACCCAGCGCGAGCATGCCGTAACGCAGCCCGGCAAGGTCCGGCAGCTGTGCCAGCAACTGGCGTGCGCTACGCCGTGCGTTGTCCGGGGGTTCGCCATCACCGAAGGTGCTGAGCACGAACAGCGCCTGTGTGGTGGCCTGCAGCTGCGTGGCAGTCACGCGCGCAAGCGGCAGTACCTGCACCCCGTGGCCGCCCGCCTGCAGCTGTGCCGCCGCACGCCAGGCCAACTGTTCGGCCAGGCCGCTCTGGCTGGCATGCACCACCAGCCACGGCGTGCCGCCGGCGTGGCGTGCTGCTGCCGGAACGGTCTGCCGGAGCGCGCGCGCGGCGCGCTGGCCGCGGCGGCGGTCCAGGTACAACAGCCAGCCGGTGATGAAGAACAGGCACATGCCCAGGCTGCTGAGCATCACCACGATACGTCCGGGCATGCCGAAGAAGCTGCCCGAATGCAGGGCGAACATGCTGGTGGTGAGCTGGCCGCCGGCCCCCTGGCGCGCGTAGGGGCGCGCGTCGAGAACGGCGCCGGTGGCCGGGTCGAGCTGCAGCAGGTCATGTGCGCGGTCATGGTGGCCGCCGCGCTGCGCGGGATCCGCCGACATCACCCGCACGTTGAGTGCTTGGCCGGGCTTCTCCGGCAGCCGCAGGTCGATGAAGCCCTGGCGCACGCCGGGCAGCGCATACAGCGTGGCCTCGACGTTGTGCAGATCGAGGGACAGATCGGTGGCGAGTGTGTGCTTGGCGGGGGGCGCGACACCCAGCAGCTGGGTCAGCCCGTTGCGGTACCAGTCGAACGACCACCACAACCCGGTCAGCGCGCTCATCAGGTAGATCAGCAGCACCCAGGTGCCGATCACCGAATGCAGGCTCCACAGGAAGCCGCGGCCCGTGCGCGCCCACTCCACCGCCAACCAGCTGCGCCAGTGCCACCAGCGACGTGGCCAGCGCAGGTACAACCCGGACAGGGTGAAGAACAGCAGCGCGATCGCGCAGCTGCCGGTGATCCACGAGCCGCGCTCGCCGGCAACCAGATGACGGTGCAGGTCCTCGACGAAATCGAAGAAGGCCTGCCCGCGCAACGCGCTGAAGCGCTCGCCGCTGTAGGGGTCGAAATACACCCAGTGGTCCTTGCCACCGGCAAAGCGCGCAACAGACGGCCGCTGGCCGCTGGCATCCACCCGCAGCCGCTGCAGCGGCCGCTCGCTGCCCGCCTGCAGCAACGGCACCAGTTCACTCAACGCGAGCGGTTGCTGGTTGTCGGCATGGTGTTCGGCGATGGCGGCGAAGCCGGGATTGGCTGCGCGCAGCAGCTCATCCTCGAACGACAGGACGGCACCACTCAGGCCCATCACGGCCAGGATGGCGCCAGCGCTGATGCCCAGCAGCCAGTGCAGTTGGAACAGGACGTTCTTGAACATCGGGATCGAGGGCCGTCGAGGCTGCCGCCCGCATCCTGCGCAACAGCAAATGAGAATTAATCTCGTAATTCTCCGGGGCCCGGGCCGCTGCGGTCAAGAAGGGGTTGCCGGCAGGGCTGCGCCCTGCACCTGCAGAGGCAGGGGCCACTGCAACAGCAACAGCAACAGCCGAAGCTGGTTTCCTGAGGGTAGGCGGGGTGGGGGGGGGGGGGGGGGGGGGGGGGCGGG
>NZ_JBHZOP010000212.1:0-11865 GCF_042787595.1 Stenotrophomonas sp. YIM B13575
ATTTGTTTTTTGGGCCCTGCGCGTTCTGTTGTAGAGCCGAGCCCATGCTCGGCTGCATTTCGCGCAGAAGCAGCCGAGCATGGGCTCGGCTCTACAGGATCAACCCTTCAGCGCCGCCTTCACGAACGGCGGGGTCACCAGCACGCCGGTGTGCAGCGCGGCGGTGTAGTACAGGGTGTCGAAGGTCTTGGCGGCCGAATCGGCCTGGCGGAAGTCGAAGCTGCTGTCGCCCTTGCGCGCCAGGGTCACGCTCCACCAGCCGGTGGGGTAGCACGGCTGCGGGAACGGCAGGGTCTTGAACGAGCCGAAGCCGGCCTTGCCCATCTCGGTACGCATTTCGTTGATCAGGTCCAGCTGCATCAGCGGCGACTCCGACTGCTGCACCAGGATGCCGTCGTCCTTCAGGGCCTTGAAGCAGCTCTCGTAGAACGCCTTGTTGAACAGGCCTTCGCCCGGGCCGACCGGATCGGTCGAATCGACGATCACCACGTCCACGCTGCCGGCCGGGCAGTTGGCCATGTAGGCCACGCCGTCGTCGAACATCAGCTCTGCGCGCGGGTCGTCGTTGGAATCGCACAGTTCCGGGAAGTGCTTGCGCGCCATCACCGTCACCTGCTCGTCGATGTCGCACTGGGTCACGCTCTCCACGCCCTTGTGCTTGAGCACTTCGCGCAGGGTGCCGCAGTCGCCGCCGCCGATGATCACCACGCGCTTGGGCGCGGCGTGGGTGAACAGCACCGGGTGGCTGATCATCTCGTGGTAGAAGAAGTTGTCCTTGCTGGTCAGCATGATGGCCCCATCGATGGTCATCAGGTTGCCCCAGTCGGTGGTCTGGAAGATCTCGATCTTCTGGAACGGCGACTGCACTTCGTCCAGCTTGCCGGTGATGCGGTAGCCGATGGCCGAGCCGGTGCGCTCGAAGTGTTCGATGTACCAGTTGCTGTTGTCAGTCATGGGAAAGCATTCCTGTTCGGAAGGGATGGAGCCGGGCTGAAGGCGGGGTGCCACGCATCCGGACGGATCGGCCCGTTCAGGTTGGAACCTGCCACGGGCGCGGGCGCGCATGATAACGAACCTGTGGGCATATAGGCGTTATCATGCCCCCCCTTTTATTTGCCACAAGGCCGACTGCAATGACCGATTGGTCCCTCGACCAAGCCCGCAAGACCTACTCGATCCCGCACTGGGCGGATGGCTATTTCGACGTGGATCAGGCCGGGCACATGGTGGTGAGACCGACCGGGGCGGATGGCCCGGTGGTGTCGCTGCCCAAGGTGGTGGATGCCGCGCGCGCGGCCGGCGCCAAGCTGCCGCTGCTGGTGCGCTTCCCGGACATCCTGGGCCAGCGCCTGGGCAAGCTGCAGGCGGCGTTTGCACAGGCCCAGCAGGATTGGGACTACCCGGGCGGCTACACCGCTGTGTACCCGATCAAGGTGAACCAGCACCGCGGCGTGGCCGGTACCCTGGCCAGCCACCACGGTGAGGGCTTCGGCCTGGAAGCGGGCAGCAAGCCGGAACTGATGGCCGTGCTGGCGCTGTCGCGCCCCGGTGGCCTGATCGTCTGCAACGGCTACAAGGACCGCGAGTACATCCGCCTGGCCCTGATCGGCCGCAAGCTGGGCCTGCAGACCTTCATCGTCATCGAGAAGCCGTCCGAGCTGAAGCTGGTGCTGGAAGAATCCAAGGCGCTGGACGTGAAGCCGGGCCTGGGCGTGCGCATGCGCCTGGCCTCGCTGGGCGCCGGCAAGTGGCAGAACAGTGGTGGCGACAAGGCCAAGTTCGGCCTGTCCCCGCGCCAGCTGCTGGACCTCTGGAAATCGCTGCGCGATACCGAGTACGCCGACTGCCTGAGCCTGCTGCACTTCCACATGGGGTCGCAGATCTCCAACGTGCGCGACATCGCCAACGGCATGCGCGAGGCCACCCGTTACTTCGTCGAGCTGTCACAGCTGGGTGCGAAGATCACCCACGTCGACGTGGGCGGCGGCCTGGGCGTGGACTATGAAGGCACCCGTTCGCGCAGCTTCTGCTCGATCAACTACGGCCTGAACTCGTACGCCAGCAACATCGTGCAGCCGCTGGCCAACGCCTGCGAAGAACACGGCCTGACCCCGCCGCGTATTGTCACCGAGTGCGGCCGCGCGATGACCGCGCACCACGCGGTGCTGATCGCCAACGTGTCCGAAGTGGAACAGGCGCAGGAAGGCCGCGTGCCGGACCAGCACGATGACGAGCCCGCCTCGATCCGCCACCTGCGCGAGATCCACGAAGAACTGGACGTGCGCCCGGCGGTGGAGCTGTTCCAGGAAGCGCAGCACTTCCATGCCGAAGGCCTGTCCAGCTATGCGCTGGGCCAGATCGACCTGCCGCAGCGTGCGCGCATCGACGATCTGTTCTATGCCATCGCCCACGGCGTGCGTGCGCGCCTGAGCTATGACGAGAAGAGCCATCGCCCGGCGCTGGATGAACTGAACGAGCGCCTGGTCGACAAGTACTTCGTCAACTTCAGCGTGTTCGAGTCGATTCCCGATGCGTGGGCGATCGACCAGGTGTTCCCGATCGTGCCGATCGAGCGCCTGAACGAGACGCCGGATCGCCGCGGCATCATCGCCGACATGACCTGCGACTCCGATGGCATGGTCAAGACCTATGTCGAGAACGAAAGCCTGGACAGCTCACTGCCACTGCACGCGATCAAGCACGGCGAAAGCTACCGCATCGGTTTCTTCATGGTCGGTGCCTACCAGGAAATCCTCGGCGACATCCACAACCTGTTCGGTGATACCGACGCGGTGGAAGTGCTGGCCGATGCCGATGGCTACGCCATCACCCAGCAGCGTCGCGGCGATACCACCGACGTGATGCTGGACTACGTGGGCTACAAGCTGGATGACCTGCGTGCGGCCTACGCCGAACGCGTGGCATCGGCAGACCTGTCGCCGGAGCGCGCGCAGGAGCTGTCCGAAGCGCTGGAAGCGGGCCTGACTGGTTATACCTACCTGTCCGACGAACCGCTGATCTGAGGGTGACGGGAACGCCGGGCATGGCCCGGCGCTACCGGCGGTGATGAGTCCCGTCTGATGAGCGCCCGCGCGATCTTCCACTTGTTCCTGCATGCCGCCGTGCCAGCCCTGCTGGCATGGCTGTTCTGGCGCAAGCGTTTCGCCTCGGCGTGGCTGTTGCTGCTGCTGGGCTGGATCATCGACCTGGACCATCTGCTGGCCGATCCGATCTACGCCCCGAACCGCTGCAGCATCGGCTTCCACCCGCTGCATACCGCGCCGGCGATTGCCGTGTATGCGGGCCTGTGCGTTCCGAAGAAGACGCGGCTGGTGGGGATTGGTTTGATGATCCACATCGTGCTGGATGCCATCGACTGCTGGTGGATGCATCATCGTTGATGCTTGATGCGTGTCGACCAAGGTCGACACCTACCGGGTGGCGCGTGATCCGGTAGCGCCGGGCCATGCCCGGCGAGCGCAGCGGCGCGTCACCCCACCGGCAACCACAACGTAGCGCGCAATCCCGGCTGCGCATTTTCCAACGCCAACCGCCCGCCATAGCTGGCGGCGATATCCCCCACGATGGCCAGGCCCAGGCCGCTGCTGCTTTCGCGCTCATCCAGCCGCACGCCGCGCTGGGTGACCTGCGCCAACGCCTCGGCTGCCAGACCTGGACCGTCATCGCGCACATCGATGCGCAACTGCCCTTCGTCCACCCGCGCCGTTACTGTCACATCCCGCTGCGCCCACTTGCCGGCGTTGTCGAGCAGGTTGCCAAGCATTTCTTCCAGGTCGGCGCTGGCGCCGGCGAACTGCAGGTCGCCGGCAATGCCCTCGGCCTGGAACTGCAGCGCACGGTCGCCATGCACCCGTGCCATCAACCTGCACATCGCTTGCGCCACCGCTGCCACCGACGTGCGCTCGCGATGATCGGCGGTCAGCCCGGCGGCGAGATAGCGATCGACGCTGGCCTGCATGCGCGCGCCCTGCTCACGCAGCGTGGTGCGCCACGCGCGGCCTTCGCCATCAGCTTCGGCGGCGAGCACGCTCAGCGGTGTCTTCAGCGCATGCGCCAGGTCCTGTGCACTGGTACGCGCGCGCGCCACCATCCGTTGCTGGTGGTCCAGCAGTGCATTGAGTTCCTCACCCAGCGGCGCGATTTCAGCGCCTAATCCCGCTGTATCGATGCGCTGTGCATCGCCGCGGCGCACACGCTCCAGCTGCGTACCGAGGCGTTGCAGCGGGCGCAGGCCGAAATGCACCTGGCTGGCCAGTACCGCCAGCCACGCAGCAACCAGTACCGCCAGCGCCATCGCGCTGCGTTGGCGGAACGCGGCCACATCCGCGTCCAGTGCGCTGCGGTCGGTGGCGACCACGGCGACATAGGGTTCGTTCGCGCGTGGCAGGCGCACCTGCTGCACGCGCGCGCGCAGCGACTGCTGCAGCGGGCCAGGCAGGTTGCGTTCGGCCGCACCATTGGCGGCCACGGGCAACGTCTCGTCCCACAGCGAACGCGACTGCAGCAGCACCTTGCCGCTGCCATCGGCGATCTGCCAGTAGGCGCCGGAGAACACACGCTGGAAACGCGCGTCATTGGGCTCCTGGCGAAGCTGCAGCTGACCGTCGGCATCGATCTCGGCCTGCGCCAGCAGGGTCAGCATGTCCTGCTGCAGTTCGTTGTCCAGGCGGTCGCGCGCGCTGCGCTTGAACAGTTCGCCCAGCAGCGCACTGGCCAGTGCCGAAACCAGCAGCAGGCCGATGCCACCGGCCAGCAGCAGCCGGCGTCGCAGTGACGGTTGCCGGCTCACGGCGCGGCCAACCGCCAGCCCTGGCCGCGCACGGTCTGGATCAGGTCGGTGCCGAGCTTGCGACGCACACGCCCCAGCAGCACGTCCAGCGCATTCGAATCGGGATCGTGGCCGCCATCGAACACGTGCTCACCCAGACGGTCGCGGCCGATCACTTGGCCGCTGTGGTGGATGAAGTAGCTGAGCAGACGGAATTCCTGTGGGCTCAGTGCTAGTGCCTGGCCGTCCAGATCGAAGCGCCCGGCATTGACGTCCAGCTGCAACGGGCCGCACTGCAGGCGTGGGCTGGCATGGCCGCGGCTGCGACGGATCAGCGCGCGCAGGCGCAGCACCAGTTCATCGGCCTGGAAGGGTTTGGTCAGGTAGTCGTCGGCGCCGGCGTCGAACCCGGCCAGCTTGTCGTGCCAGCGGCCGCGTGCGGTCAGCACCAGCACCGGAAAGTCACGGCCATTGCCGCGCCAGCGTTCGATCACGCTCAGGCCATCCAGCACGGGCAGGCCCAGATCGACAATGGCGGCCTGCAGGTCTTCCACCTGGCCGATCTCCTCGGCCTGTCGACCATCGGCCACCACGTCTACCACGTAACCGGCCTGTTCCAGCAGCGGCTGCAGGCGCTCGGCCAATGCGGCATCGTCTTCGGCCAACAGGATGCGCATCAGTCGTCCAGCTCCGTCTTCAGCAGCCTGCCGTTGCGCGCATCATAGTCCAGCTCCACCACCACGCCGTCGGCGCGCAGGATCTCCACTTCGTATACGCCATCGTCCAGCTCCACTTCCAGCAGCTGGCCGGGGTGGCGCTTGAGTGCATCGCGCACCACGCTTTCCAGCGGCACGTAGCGGCCCTGTTGCACCGCGCGGCGCGCGACCTGCTGCGCCGGGTCCTGGGCGGGGCCGGGGGCGGTCGGGGCGCTGGCCAGCGCCAGCAGCAGGGACAGGGAAGACAGGATCGGCACGTGGATGATGGGGAATGGGGAACAGGCACGAGTGTGCGGCCGCTGACTAACCATTGGCTAACAGCGCCGGCTAAGTGGCTGTTAACCACGCGGCGCATCGTGGCGTTGCCGGGATGGTCCGGCACCGAACAGGAGAACCCCCATGTTGAAGTCGCTCACCCTCGCCACTGTCGTCGCGTTCGCCGTCACTCCCGCTGCCCAGGCCGCACCGCTGGGCATGGCCCAGGTCGAACAGACCCTGCGCAAGGCCGGCTACACCCAGATCCATGAGATCGAGCGCGATGACGGCCTGTGGGAAGCCGACGTCAGCCGTGCCGACGGCCGCTTCAGCGAGGTGTACGTGGACCCGAAGACCGGCGAGATCTTCGACGAGCATGACAGCCGCGCATTGCTGAGTACCGAACAGGTGCTGGCCAAGGCGCAGTCGCAGGGACTGCGTGAGATCCATTCGCTGGAACGCGATGGTGCGACGTGGTCGCTGGAAGCGCGGAATGCCCGCAACCAGCGCGTGGAAGTGCGCCTGAGTGGTTATGACGGCCGCATCCTGCACAGCGAGCGTGATGGCTGGCTGGATTGATGCCTGTTGGGGTGGGCGTGTCGACCAAGGTCGACACCTACCCAGGGCGTGGATTACCAGCCGTAAGGCGGCGGGTAATCCCAATAGCCGGGGCCACCACCGTAGTAGCCGCCACCACCATACGGTCCGAAGAAGCCCGGGCCCTTGCCTTCGCTCACGTGGATGTTGACGTTGACCCCGCGGGTCTTGCCTTCATCGTTGGTGTAGTTCTTGCTGAGATTCAGCGTGGCGGCGTTGTAGTGGGTGTTGCCGTAATTCTTGGCGTAGCCGATGCCGGTGGTGAAACTGCCGGACACCTTGACCTTGTCATCCGTCACGTCGGCGATCCGGCCGTCGCCATTCACGCGCGGGCCGGTCTTGTCGCCGTAGAACGTGCCCGGCGGATCCTGCTGCAGGGTCGGATCGTTGAGATAGCGGATCGGCGTCTGCGGCACGGACAGGTCCAGGCCGGAGGCCTGCGGCGCGGTGGCGCCAGCGGCGGACTGCGCCAACGCGGTCCCGGGCAGGGCGGCCAGGCACAGCAGCAGGGTCAGGGGGCGGATCATGACGGCGCTCCAACGGAGAGGGGCCGCGCAGCACGCGGCGGTACAGGCCGACGCTAGCAGGCGTTGCTTGAATGATGCCTGTCGGCGCCCGCTTGCGGTAGAGCCCGGCCATGCCTGGCTGCACGCTACAACCGCCCGAACCCGAACAGCTCCTGCAGCGGGTGCCGGCGCCGCTCGATCCCGGCCCGCAACAGCCCGGCGCCGATCATCGAATAGGTGATGCCGTTGCCACCATAGGCCATGGCGAACTGCACCCGCGGGCCCCACTGCTTATGCGGGCCGAAGAACGGCAGGCCGTCGGCGGTTTCGGCAAAGGTGCCTGCCCACGAGAACGCCGGGGTCGGCTGCAGGTGCGGGAACCACTGCAGCAGCTGCTTCATCAGTTTACGGGCCTTGCTTTCCACCCGGCCATCGCGGCGGGCGGGAATATCGATGGCATCGTCCAGCCCACCCACCAGCAACCGGCGGTCGCCGGTGGCGCGCAGGTACAGATAGGGACGCGCGCTCTCCCAGACCATCGTGCGCTGCAGCCAGCCCAGCTCGTCAGCGTTGATCGGGTCGGTGATGAAGGCATAGCTGCTGCGGTTGCGGGCTACGCGTGGGTCCAGCCATTGCTGGTTGGCATAGCCCATCGCCAGCACCACGTGGCGGGCGCGGATCTGCATGCCGGATTCCGTACGCGCAGTCACGCCGCGCGTGCTGGGGGTGAGGGCATGCAGCACGGTGCGGTCGTAGACCACGCCGCCGCGCCGACGCACACGCTCGAGCAGTCCATAGGCCAGGCGGTACGGATCCACGCGCGCGGCCTGGCGGGTCAGCAGCGCACCGCCGGCATCGACGCTGAAACGTTCCTGCAGCGCCTCCCGGTCCAGCCAGCGCGCATCCAGGCCGATGCCACGGCGCGCCTCACCTTCGGCCATCAGCCGCGGTACGTCACGGCGGCGACTGGCCAGGTACAGGCTGTCCATCTGCTTGAAATCCACATCCTTCAAGCCGCGTGCCACCTGGCGCAGGGCCGGGATCGCATCCGCGCATGCCTGGTAGGCCAGCGCCGCCGCGTCCTCGCCATACTGCGAGGCCAGCTCCAGCAGATGGGTGTCGATCTCGTACTGCAGCAACGCGGTACTGGCGGCGGTGCTGCCCCAGCCGATGTCGCGCTGCTCGATCACCGCCACGTCGTGCCCATGGGCCGACAGCTCATCGGCGATCAGCGCGCCGGTGATGCCGCCACCCACCACCAGCACATCGCAGTGCAGATCCTGTTCCAGCGGCGGGAAGGCCTGGATCAGGCCGTTGCGCACCGCCCACCACGGGTAGCCACTTTTCAGGTCCATGCGGGTTCGTGCTCAGGCAGTGGGATGGCCGGTATGCGGGGTCTGGATCAGTTCGGACAGATCGAAGCCCTGCAGGCGTGCGGCTGCCAGATAATGGTCCTGCACGGTGGCATCCAGCCGGGGCTCACGCGCCAGCAGCCACAGGTACTTGCGATCGGGGCTGCCGACCAGGGCAACGCTGTAGTCCGGCGCCACCTGCATCACCCAGTAGTCACCCTTGGCGAAGGGCAGCCAGCGCAGGCCCTTGGGCAGGAAGCTGACTTCCAGCCGCGCGCTGTCGTTGTCGATCGCGCACGCCTCACCGGTGGCTTCCTCGACCTCGCCGTCCATGCGGCAGCGGTTGGTGACACCCACGTTGCCGTTGTCGAGCAGCTGGTAATGGGCCGACACATCGGTGCAGCCCTCCGGCTCGTGGCGCATCGGCAGGCGGGCGATCTCGTACCAGGTGCCCAGGTAACGCGGCAGCTTGAGGTCGGTGACGGTCTTCAGGGGCGGCAGGTCGTTCATTGTCAGGCGTGGCAGGAGAGGACCTCCACGATGACGAGGACACTGCCACGGGCGGGTGAAGCCGGGGCGAGGGCCATGTCCAGAACGTTCCGTCGCCCCGACGGAGCGCGTGCCGTCATCGGCGCAGCGGTATGCTTCCGCCAGCGCCGCGTTTTTCCGATCCAACCGCAGTGGAGGTGCCGATGTACCAGGTGATCCTGTTGAAGAGTGAAACCCAGTTCGCCCGCGAGCAGTGGCCGCAGGTCGACGATCTGGTGGACTACGAAGGCGTGGCCTACAGCCTGCGCGCCGGGCCGCGCCAGCCGTTGCCGACCGACCATGCCTGGCACCCGATCGCGGTGT
The DNA here is from genome assembly GCF_042787595.1 of Stenotrophomonas sp. YIM B13575. Classification (NCBI taxonomy): domain Bacteria; kingdom Pseudomonadati; phylum Pseudomonadota; class Gammaproteobacteria; order Lysobacterales; family Lysobacteraceae; genus Stenotrophomonas; species Stenotrophomonas sp. YIM B13575. Next base: position 9,068 of record NZ_JBHZOP010000212.1, read on the forward strand.
ACGCGCCGGATGAGATCACCGAGGAAGAATTCCAGGAGTGGTACGCGCTGCAGCAGCCACAGGTGGAAGAGCTGCGGCTGAAGTACTGAGCCGCCGCCACCCACCAGCGCCTGCGCATCCGCCGTTTACAGCACCTGCCGTATAGTCGCGCGCAGGCGCGGTGGTCCGCGTGAACCGGTGTGGCTGGCTTGTCTTCCTTCTTCCGAACGATCCTGGTGCGTGGCCCCTGGTTGGCCCTGCTGTTGTGCTGCACGTTGCTGCTGGCTGTGCCGGCGCTGGCCCAGAATGATGACCCCACACCGAAGCAGCAGCTGGCGCAGATCGACAGCGCGCTGAAGGATGTTGAACGCAAGCGAGTTGATGCCGAAGCCACCGAAACGCTGGGCACGCTTTCGGAAAACGCATCGCAGGCCAAGCGCGATGCCGAGGCGCTGGAAAAGACCCTGCAGCCGCAGCTGGACCAGCTCAACGAGCAGCTGACGCAGCTGGGCGATGCGCCCAAGGACACCACTGAACCGCCGGAGCTGGCCGCGCAGCGGCGCACGCTGACCCGCCAGCGCGATGCCCTGGTGGCATCGATTGCCCAGGCCAGATCCAGCGCCGTGCGTGCGCAGCAGCTGAGCGCGGACATCGACAAGCAGCGCAACGCGCAGCGCACCGAGGAACTGGGGCGCAAGGTCGCCTCGCCGCTGTCACCGACGCTGTGGCGACAGGTGGCCGACCAGTTGCCAAACGATATCGCCCGCGTCACGCCCTTGGCCCAGCAGGGCCGTGCGGCGCTGACCACGGCCATTGCCACCCACGGTTGGGGCACGTTGCTGCTGGGGCTGACTGCGGCATTGGTGATGATGTTCCCGCTGCGCCTGTGGCTGCGCGCGCTGGGGCGCCGCTTTGCCGCATCCGAGCGTGCTCCCGACGGCCGCCTGCGCCGCTCCGGCCTGGCCATGTGGCTGCTGCTGGTGGGTACCCTGCTGCCCGGCTACGCCGTGGTGGTGCTGGTGGCTGCGCTGGATGCCATCGGCGCGATTCCGCCGCGCCTGCAGAGCGTGGCGGAAGGCGTGCAGGCGGCGACGTTCGCTGCGGCCTTCATTTCCGCGCTCAGCGCCTGCCTGCTGGTGCCCAAGCGGCCCTCGTGGCGGCTGCTGAACCTCGATGACACTGCCGCGCTGAAACTGCGCAAGTACGCCTGGGGCGCTGCGGCACTGGCCTGGCTGAGCACGGTGCTGGTGGCCATCGATCGCGCCACCCGCACCAGCGATGTCACCACGGTGGCGCTGGATGGTGTGATCGCGCTGACCTATCTGGGCCTGATCATGGCCATGCTGGTGACCCTGGCGCGCCTGCATCGGCGCCAGACCGCCGAGGCCGAGGCGAAGCTGGAAGCGCAGGCCGACGGCCAGGGCGCGGCCGTTCCGGTACGCCGCAGCAGCTGGCTGGTGCTGGCGCGGGTCGCCGGCAACATCGCCGTGGTGGCCGCGATCATCGCCACCTTGATGGGCTATGTGAACTTCGCCAAGTTCGTGAACCAGCAGCTGATCGGCGGCAGCATCGTGGTGCTGGCGGCAACCCTGCTGTTCAAGTTCGTCGACGATTTCTCGACCTGGCTGCTCAACGCCGACAGCAAGGTCGGCCAGACCATCCTGCTCAGCACCGGCCTCAGCGTGTCGCGGCTGGAGCAGGCCGGTGTGCTGCTGTCTGCGGTGCTGCGCACGTTCGTGGTGGTGATCGCGCTGCTGGCGCTGGCGGCGCCGTTCGGCAACATCGGCTCGGTGGTCGAGCGCGTCGCGTCGCTGGCCAACGGCATCTCCATCGGCGACATCACGCTCAAGCCCGCGCGGATCGCCATCGCGCTGCTGGTGATGGTGGTGGGGCTGGGACTGACGCAGCTGCTGCAGCGCTGGTTGACCGACACCTACCTGCCCAAGACCGAACTGGACCTGGGCGCGCGCAATTCAATCAGCACCATCACCCGCTACGTGGGCATCATCCTGGTGGCGCTGTGGGCGCTGACCGCGATGGGCCTGAACCTGAAGAACCTGGCGCTGCTGGTCAGTGCGCTCTCGGTAGGTATCGGCTTCGGCCTGCAGGCGATCATCCAGAACTTCGTGTCCGGCCTGATCCTGCTGACCGAGCGCCCGGTGAAGATCGGTGACTGGGTGAAGCTGGGTGACCAGGAAGGTGATATCAAGCGCATCAACGTGCGTTCGACCGAGATCCAGGTGAGCGACAAGTCCACCTTGATCGTGCCCAATTCCGAGTTGATCACCAAGACCATCCGCAACATGACGATGGGCAACAACCAGGGCCGCATCCAGATCCAGTTCGCGGTGCCGGCCAGCACCGATGTCGCGGGCCTGCGACAGGCGCTGCTGGATGCCTACGGTGCGCACAACACGGTGCTGCAGCAGCCGGCGCCGTCGGTGTACATCGACAGCATCGCTGGCGGCCAGATCACCATCAACAGCTTCGCCTACGTGGCCAGCCCGCGGCAGGTGTATGGCACGCGCAGCGATCTGTATTTCAGCCTGTTGCAGATCCTGGCCGAGCGGAACATTCCGTTGTCCACGCCGACCGACATCCACATCACCCGGGATCCGCAGCAGTAAGAGGGTGGGTCGGCAGGGCTGCGCCCTGCACCTGCCGAAGCAACGGCAACAGCAACGGCAACAGCAACGGCCGAAGCAAAAGCGGGTTTCCTGTGGGATGGCGGGGTGGGTCCGGTTGCGGGGGACGCTGCAAGTACGTCCATGTAAGCTCGGTCGCGCCATCCATGGCGCTCACGCCCCCGCAACCGGACC
>NZ_JBHZOP010000213.1:0-2832 GCF_042787595.1 Stenotrophomonas sp. YIM B13575
GCGCCGGGCCATGCCCGGCGGCTTTCCTACGCCGCGCTACGTGCTCGCCGGGCATGGCCCGGCGCTACCGGAGCGCTGCCCTTTTTGCGTTTACGCCATGCCGGAGCATTCCAGTAGATCCACGCCATGCATGGATGACGGTAGCGTACTCACGCCATGCCCGAATGCCGCAGCAGCGCGTCGATCTGCGGCGCGCGGCCGCGGAAGGCCTTGAAGTTTTCGGCGGCCGGACGACTACCACCGCGTGACAGCACTTCGTCGCGGAAACGCGCGCCGGTTGCGGCCAGCGCCTGCGGCGCTTCCTCGAACGCGGCGTACGCATCGGCGCTCAGCACTTCGGCCCACTTGTAGCTGTAGTAACCGGCGGCATAGCCACCGGCGAAGATGTGGCTGAACTGATGCGGGAAGCGATTCCAGCTCGGCGGATGGTTCACCGCCACTTCCGCACGCACGCGCTCAAGCAGTGCCAGCACGCTGTCCTGCGCGGCTTCGAACTGGCTGTGCAGCAGCATGTCGAACAGGCCGAATTCGAGCTGGCGTACGGTCGCCATGCCGCTGTGGAAATTGCGTGCGGCCAGCATGCGCTCGTACAGCGCGCGCGGCAGCGGCTCACCACTGTCCACATGCGCGGTCATGCCCTGCAGGTGCTCCCATTCCCAGCAGAAGTTCTCCATGAACTGGCTCGGCAGCTCCACCGCATCCCACTCCACGCCGTTGATGCCGGCCACGCCCAGTTCGCCGATGCGGGTCAGCAGCTGGTGCAGGCCGTGGCCCATTTCATGGAACAGCGTGGTCACTTCGTTGTGGCTGAAGGTCGCCGGCTTGCCGTCGGCGCCACGGCCGAAGTTGCACACCAGGTACACCAGCGGCGTCTGCACGCTGCCATCGGCACGCTCGCGGCGATTGCGGCAATCGTCCATCCACGCGCCACCGCGCTTGCCTTCGCGCGCGTAGAGGTCCAGGTAGAACTGGCCCACCAGCTTGTCCTGCGCATCCACCAGCCGGAAGAAACGTACGTCCTCATGCCAGACCGGCGCGCTGTCGTCCTGCACGCGCAGGCCATACAGCTGTTCGATCACCGCGAACAGGCCGCCCAGCACCTTGGGTTCGGTGAAGTACTGCTTCACTTCCTGCTCGGAGTAGCTGTAACGTGCCTGCTTCAGGCGGTCGGCGGCGAACGCCAGATCCCAGGCCTGCAGGCTGTCGATACCGAGATGCTCGCGGGCGAACTGCTCCAGCTCGGCACGGTCCTTGGCCGCGAACGGCTTGGCGCGTGCGGCGAGGTCGCGCAGGAAGCCCAGCACTTCGGCGGGGTCCTTGGCCATCTTGGTGGCTACCGAATAGTCGGCGTAGGAATCAAAGCCCAGCAACGCGGCCAACTCGGCACGCAGTGCAAGGATGCGATCGATGTTGCCGCCGTTGTCCAGCGCATCGTCGCCGAACTCGGACGCGCGCTGCGCGCTGGCGCGGTACAGGATCTCGCGCAGGTCGCGATCCTCGCCCCAGGTCTGCACCGGCAGGTAGCACGGCATCTGCAGGGTCAGCTTCCAGCCCGTCTTGCCGTCCTTCTCCGCAGCGGCGCGTGCAGCAGCCTTCACGTCGTCCGGCACGCCAGCCAGGCGCGCCGGGTCTTCGACGATCAGCGACCACGCATCGGTGGCGTCGAGCACGTTCTGCGAGAACTTCGCCGACAGCGCCGAGAGCTCTTCCTTGATCGCCGCGAAACGCTGCTGCGCGTCCGCATCCAGTTCGGCACCGCCCAGACGGAAATCACGCAGGGTGTTTTCCAGTACCTTGCGGCGCGCCTCGTCGAAACCGGCCGCCTCGGTGCTGGCTGCCAAGGTCTGGTACTGGCGGTACAACGCCAGGTTCTGGCCCAGCGCACTGGCGAAGCGGGTCACCCGCGGCAGGTTGCTGTTGTACGCCTCGCGCAGCTCGGGGGTGTTGACCACGCCCTGCAGGTGGCCGACCAAGCCCCAGGTGCGCCACAGGCGTTCGGTGGCATCGTCCAGCGGGGTAACGAAGGTCTGCCAGCTGACCGGCTGCACCTGCTCGGCAGCGCTGACCGCCGCCTCGGCCTGCGCCAGCAGCACGTCCAGCGCCGGCGCCACATGCTCGGGGCGGATCGCCTCGAAGCGCGGCAGGCCGGAAAAATCGAGCAGGGGGTTGGCAATGGTCACGGCAGGTCTCCAGGGTACGGGCCCGGCAGCGCGGGCAGCCAGATCGATATGGCGCTTGCCGGGCTGGCAGACAAGGGGCGGCGGGCCATTGTTCACGTCGGCCTTACGGCCCTCGTCTGAAGCTTGCGGCGCGGGGGAGACCGCAGCGGAACGTGTCGAGGAGGCCCCACATGGAAGGTCTGGCTCCAGCTCCATCCGCAGTACGCTCACCATCGCTGGCGCTGTCGGCCAGCCCCACCGAACTGGCCTGGATCGCCGCGCTGTGCGATGCAGGCGACGATGCGCCGCGCCACCTGCAGCAGCTGCAGGCACTGCAGCACCAGGGCGGCAGGTTCAGCGACGAGCAGGAATGGTATCCGTTCGAGGTGATCGAACGCGGTGCCAGCCAGGTGCGGCTGGGCCACGAGCGCGAGTTCGTCATCTGCGTGCTGCTGTGGCTGCAGGCCCTGGCCCAGGGCCGGGCCAGCAGCCTGGACCCGCGCCTGCACCTTGACGACCGCGCCGTGGAGATCGAGGCCCTGCCCGATGCCCTGCGCGATGCGGTACTGGATGCCTTCATGGCCGCGGGGTATTGAGCGCGATCCAATGCGCCGCTGCGCTCGCCGGGCATGGCCCGGCGCTGCCGACCTGTCCTGGTAGCGCCGGGCCATGC
>NZ_JBHZOP010000214.1:0-3555 GCF_042787595.1 Stenotrophomonas sp. YIM B13575
GGCATGGCCCGGCGCTACCGATGATCGGGTAGCGCCGGGCCATGCCCGGCGGACGCAGTCCCGGATTAGAGCGAGCGATTCAATCCGGTGTGCCGAGCAACGGTCGGCACCTACCCGCTTCACCATCAGCCCTTCGCTTACAGCGAGCGGCTGACGGTGAAACTGCCGAACACCGGTGACTGGCGCTGGCCATCGAATTCGCGGGTGCTGTGGTAGCGCGCCATCGCGAACTTCCAGCGGCCACGCATCACCGCGATGCCATAACCTCCCTGCGCGACCACATGACGCTTGTCCACGCTGTGGCTGTTGCGGAAGGTGTTGCCGTCCAGGGTGATATCGCGGATCACCCACGCCGCATCGGTGGTGGCGAACAGGTGCCATGACCAGCCGGATGGCTTGCCGCCGCGGGTCGGCGCGGTGTTCTCGCCGGCCGGGCGCAGCGGAGTGCTGCCGAAATCGTCCGGCAGCTTCCAGCCGAAGCGCACTTCGCCGCCGAGGTTCGCCTTGGTTTCCAGGTTGCCGATCGAACCGCCGTAGTGGCTGATCGCATCCCAGCCCCAGCCGTCGGCATTGAGGCTGGCATCGCCCGGCCAGCGGCGCATGCGTTCGTGGGTCAGCATGAACACCGGTTCATTGTGCAGCTGGTTGTCCCAGCCCTTGAACTTCTCATCGCCCAGCACGCTGTGCACCGCGTCCTGCACCTGCTTGCCCTGCGCCCACGGCCCGACCACGCCCAGCGACAGCTGGGTGGTCTGCAGGCGATCGCCGCTGCGTGCGTTGAAGCCGAAACTGACCAGCAGTACCCCGGCATACGGCCGGTCATCCTTGATCAGGTCGCTGCGGGTCGGATCGGTGGGGGTGAAGATGCCCTGGGCCAGGCTGAAGATCATGTTCTGCTGTTCGAACTTGCCCGGGTGCAGTGCTTCCAGGTGGCTGTTCACCCAGCGCGCCAGGCGCGGCAGGCAGGGGTCATCGGTGTAGTCCACCAGGTTGGGCGAGACCAGGGTCAGCTGGGCGCCGTTGGTATAGCCCTGGTCCTGGTGGCGGCCGCCGAACAGGTCGTTGTCGACGCGGAAATTGACCTGCGGCGGATGCTCGCGCATCGCGTCCGGGCCGCATTGCTCGGCTGCGTGGGCGGAAAGGGGGAGGGCGGTGGCCAGCAGGCCGGACAATCCAAAGGATGCGAGGTAGCGCATGGATGGGATGATCATCAGGAAGGGGGCTTTTGTCTGTCGTTTTATGCAACGACACGGTACTCCCGGCGCTGTGACGGAACGAGCGCGCTGGAATCACTTGTCTGTTCCGAAAACAACATTGTCTGATCGACACAATTGGTTACCGCAGACAGGCGTCGTCGGGCCCGGGGCAGGGCCGTAGGAGCCGGGTCCGAGGCTGAATGGATGTTCAGCTGCAACGCAGCGACCCGTCTGCGGTGCCGCCGAGCTTTATGAATACTCTTGGGTTTGTTGCCCTGCGGCCCGATAATGGGCGCATGGAAATCAAGTCCGACAATCCCGAACACGGCTTCCAGTTCCCCGGTCAGTTCGAGCTCAGCGCGATGGGCCCGGCCAACCGCGGCCTGGAGCATGAACTCCCCCGCCTGCTGCTGGCTGCTGGCGTCGACGTGGTGAACGAGCGCATCAGCTGGAAGCATTCGTCCAACGGCAAGTACGTCTCGGTGCGCCTGGTCTTCCGGGCCGAGAACCGCGAACAGTACGACGTGGCCCACCAGGCCCTGCGCGACCACCCGGAAGTGAAGTGGACGGTGTAGCCGTCAGCTGCCCTGCCGAAGCGGCGGCCCCCGAGGCGCGTCCGCCGCGCCCGGCGGTGGTCCGTGACCTGGGGCGCCAGCCCTACGAGCCGGTCTGGCACGCCATGCAGCGTTTCACCGACCAGCGCGACGACGACACGCTCGACGAGCTGTGGGTGGTCGAGCACGATCCGGTGTTCACCCTGGGCCAGGCCGGCAAGGTCGAGCACGTGCTGGCGCCGGGCGAGATCCCGGTGGTCCATGTCGATCGCGGCGGCCAGGTGACCTACCACGGCCCCGGCCAGATCGTGATCTACCCACTGCTGCGCCTGCCGCGGCTGGGCATCGGCGTGCGCGACTACGTGTGCCGCATCGAGCAGGCCATCATCGACACCCTGGCCGAGTGGAACATCGGTGCCGAACGGCTCGACGGCGCCCCGGGCGTCTATGTCGGCGGCGCCAAGATCGCCGCGCTCGGCATCCGCGTGCGTCGCGGCTGCACCTTCCATGGCCTGGCCTTCAACGTGGCCATGGACCTTGATCCTTTCCACCGCATCAACCCCTGTGGTTACGAGGGGCTGCAGGTGACCACGGTGCTAGACTTGGGCGGTCCGTCCGGGATGGACGCCGTCAAGCCGGTGCTGCTGGACCACCTGGCCCGCCAGTTCGGCCTGCTGCTGCAGCCCGTGCCTGAACTGCCTGATCTCTCTGCGGCCGCCTGACCGCCCCCGGAAACGCCATGACTGAAACCACTGCCCGCACCATTCCCCTGCAGATCGTGCAGGCCGAGCTTCCGTCCACCGCGCCGTTGCAGGCCGGGGTCAAGCAGATGGGTGGGGACAAGATCAACCGCTCGCCGGTGCAGTTCGCCGACGTGCCGGTGCTGCGCAAGCCCTCCTGGATCCGCGTGCGCATTCCTTCGGGCAATGCCGTGCAGAACCTGAAAGCCAAGCTGCGCGAGAACCGTCTGGTGACCGTGTGCGAAGAGGCCAGCTGCCCGAACATCCACGAATGCTTCGGCCACGGCACCGCCACCTTCATGATCCTGGGCGAGGTCTGCACCCGTCGCTGCTCGTTCTGCGACGTGGCCCACGGCCGGCCGAAGCCGCCCGATGCCAACGAGCCGGCCAGCCTCGGCCAGACCGTGGCCGACATGGGCCTGAAGTACGTGGTGGTGACCAGCGTCGACCGCGACGACCTGCGCGACGGTGGTGCCCAGCACTTCGTCGACTGCATCACCGCCATCCGCGAGAAGTCGCCGGGCACCCGCATCGAAGTGCTGACCCCGGACTTCCGCGGCAAGGGCCGCATGGAGCGCGCGCTGGAGATCCTGGCGCAGAACCCGCCGGACGTGTTCAACCACAACATCGAAACCGTCCCGGACCTGTACCGCAACGTGCGCCCGGGCGCCGACTACCAGTGGTCGTTGAACCTGCTGAAGAACTTCAAGGCGCAGCACCCTGACGTGCCGACCAAGTCGGGCATCATGCTGGGCCTGGGCGAAGACATCGAACAGATCAAGGCCACCATGCGCGACCTGCGTGCGCACAACGTGGACATGATCACCATCGGCCAGTACCTGCAGCCGACCGCGCATCACCATCCGGTGCTGAAGTACTGGACGCCGGACGATTACAAGGCGCTGGAAGTCTACGGTTACGAGCTGGGCTTCAGCCACGTGGCCTCCGGCCCGATGGTGCGCTCGTCGTACCACGCCGACGTGCAGGCCAAGGGCGCCGGCGTTTCCTGACACCCTGCTGATGGGTGGGAGCTGCTTCTCCTGTGGGTGCGGACCGGTGGTCCGC
>NZ_JBHZOP010000215.1:0-4540 GCF_042787595.1 Stenotrophomonas sp. YIM B13575
GCCGGCCGCTGGCCGGCCACCTCGATGATCCTGCAGTTGCCGGCCAGCGGCCGGCACTACCGCTTCAGCGTCGGCAGCGTCTGCTTCAGCGTGTCGATACCCTGCCACGGATCCGCCTTCAAACGCTTCGCCCGTGCCAACGCCTTGTCCATCGGAAACGCATCGGCAGCGCCGACCCGCGCCAGTTCTTCCCAGCGCAGCGGTACCGCCACGCCCGCGCTCTCGCGCGCACGCAGCGACCACGAACATACGCTGGTCGCGCCGCGTGTATTGCGCAGCCAGTCGATGAAGATCACCCCGCTGCGCTTGGCCTTGCTCATCGTCGCCACGTAGCGGTCCGGCGCCTGTTCGGCCATCGCCTGCGCGAACGCCTCGCAGAACGCTTTCGCGTCCTCCCAGTCCGCCTTTGGCTGCAACGGCACCACCACATGCACGCCCTTGCCACCCGACAACCGCACGAAGCTCTGCAGCCCGGTCTCCTGCAGCCGATCGCGCACATCACGCGCGCCGCGCTTGACGTCGGCCCAGCTCACGCCCTCACCTGGATCAAGATCGAACACCAGCCTGTCGGGATGCTCGGGATCGGCCACCGTCGCCCCCCAGGGGTGCAGCTCCAGGGTGTTCATCTGCACCAGCTGCAGCAGCCCGCGTTCGTCATCGATGTAGACGTAGTCCTCGCGCCCGCTCTTCTGCTGCAGCGGCACCGCATGCACGGCGTCGCCCAGACCCTGGCCGTGGTGCTTCTGGAAGAAACAGGCCTTGCCTACGCCATCGGGACAGCGCAGCAGCGACAGCGGTCGTCCACTGATTTCCGGCAGGATCCAGCGTGCCATCTGCCGGTAGTAGTCGGCGACGTCACCCTTGCTGAGCTTCTTCTTCGCAAACACCACACGCTCGGGATGGGTGATGGCCACGTCGTCGCCGTCATCGGCCGGTGCTGCACTCATCGCCAGGTCCTCCTTCTGCTTGTCACTGCGCAGTCGCTTGAAACTGGCCTGGCGCAGCAATCCTTCCTTGCCCCAGCCGCGGAACGCGATCTCGGCCACCGTCACCGGCTTCACCCAGCGCACGCTGGCCGCACGGAAGGGCACATGCGACGGCAGCTCCAGCACCGCTGCCTTCACCGCCAGCGGCGCCAGCGTGGCCGACAGCGCGCGCAGGCTCTCGTCGTCGAAGCCGGTACCGACCCGGCCGACATAGCGCAGGCCGCCCTTGTCCGGCGTGGCCAGCAGCAGCGAACCGAATCCCACCCGCGAGCCCTTTGGCGCGGTGTGGCCGATGATCAGGAATTCATCGGTGTCCTCGTGCTTCACCTTCACCCAGCTTCGTGCGCGGGCGTTCACATAGGGCGCATCGATCTGCTTGCTGACGATGCCTTCGAAGCCCGCCTTGCCGCTGGCCTCGAACACCGCCGGGCCGTGATCGATGACGTGCTCGCTGAAGGCCAGCGTGCCAACTGCATCGCCGATCAGTTCCTTCAGCAGTGCCTTGCGTTGCAGCAGCGGCGCGCGGCTGATGTCGACCCCGGCCACGCCCGGCAGATCGAACACGATGTAGCGCAGCGGTTGTTTCGAGCTGCCGTCGATCACCCGCTGCAGCGCGGCGAAGTCGCTGCGGCCGTTGTCATCCAGTACCACCAGTTCCCCATCCAGGCGTGCATCGCGTACCGGCAGCGCCTGTACGGCCTGCACCACTTCGGGAAAATCCGCCGTCCAGTCCAGGCCATTGCGCGAGCGCAGTTTTACCTCGCCCTCGTGCAGGTCGGCCAGCATCCGGTAGCCATCCCACTTGATCTCGTGCAGCCAGCGCTCGCCGTCCGGTGCGCTGTCGCGATGATCGGTGAGCTGTGGTTTGAACTGACGCGGGTAGTCCTTGTCACGCGCTCCGTCCAGCTTCAGCGCGCGCGCACGCCAGCGTGCATCGGCCTTGCGTGGATGTGCGGTACGCGGCACTGGCGCCGCCTTCTTCGCAGAGGCGCGGGGCGCCTTCGCAGATCTGGGTGCTGGCGCGTGCAGCAGATCGTCCGCTTCGGCATCCCATGCCTGCTCGTCGTCGCGCTTGATCAGCAGCCACTGCACCTGGCGCCCCTTCATCGCCGTGCGCACCAGCTTCCAGCTACCGGCCAGGCGCTGTCCATGCAGCACGAAGTCGATCTTGCCGGCCGCCAGCGCCTGCAGCGGATCGCCTTCGCAGGCCCAGCTGCCGTGATCGAATACGTCGACGTGACCCGCGCCGTAGTGCCCTTCCGGGATATCGCCTTCGAAGCCGGCATAGGACAGCGGGTGGTCTTCCACCTCCACCGCCAGACGCTTCTCACCCGCCCGCAGCGACGGTCCTTTCGGCACAGCCCAGCTCTTCAGCACGCCATCCATTTCCAGGCGGAAATCGTAGTGGCGGCTGCTGGCGTGGTGCAGTTGAACCACGAAGATCGGCCGTCGCTTCGGGTTGTCCCGTGCAGGCGCTTCATCCGGCTCGGGAGTCTGCCCGCTGCCTCCGCCCAGCCGACGCTTGCGCCGGTACTGATGCAACGACATGGCTCAACCTGCCTTGCGTCGCGCGACGGTTTTCTTTGCAGCCTTCTTCGCCGGGGCCTTTTTTGCCGGTGTCTTCTTCGCCGCTGTCTTCCTGGCCGGTGCCTTGCCCGCTGCCGCCTTCTTCGCCGGCGTGCGCTTGTTGGCATCCAGGCTCTTCTGCAGCAGCGACATGAAGTCCACCACGTTGGTGGTGGCATCTTCGCGCGGTGCCGGCTCGTCTTCTACCTTGGTCGTGCCGCCCTTGGACTTGATGCGCTTGTTCAGCACCTGCTGCAGGCGTTCGCGGAATTCATCGTGATACTGCGACGGATCCCAGTCGCCGGCCATCGACTCGATCAGCTGCTCAGCCATCGCCGTTTCCTTGCTGGTGATGCGGTAATCGGCGAGCTTTCCACTGGGCAGCGTGTAGTCGTCAGGCTCGACCAGTTCCTGTGGGTAACGCAGGATCATCAGCACCAGTGCGTCACCGTTGGGCATCACCGCGCACAGGTACTCGCGCGTTCGCACCACCACCCGCGCGATACCGACCTTGCCAGTGCTGCGCAGCGTTTCCCGCAGCAGCACGTAGCCTTTCTCGGCCTTTTTACCCGGCACCAGCAGATAGGGCTTCTCGTAGTAGCGCGGATCGATCTGGCTGGCGTCGACGAAGGTTTCCACCTCCACCGTTTCATGGCTTTCCGGCGCCGCCGAACGGATATCGTCTTCCTCCAGCACAACGTAGCTGCCCTTGTCGTACTCGAAGGCTTTGACGATGTCCTTCCACGGCACTTCTTCGCCGGTATCGGCGTTGACCCGTTCGAAGCGGATCGGTTTGCGGTCGCGCGAATCCAGCATGCGGAAGTGCAGGTCGACCTTGCGCTCACCGGACATCAGCGAGACCGGTACGTTGAGCAGGCCGAAGGAAAGCGTACCGGTCCAGATCGGGCGGGCCATGATGCGCACCTGGGTTTCAGCAGGGGTAGCCAGCTTCGGCCGGCTACCGTGAAACAACCGTGTCGACAACGTGCACGCCGTGCGGGTAGGGCCGCTGGCCGGCATCCCCAGGCTTCAAGGCGCTGCCGGCGAGCGGCCGGCACTACTGCAGCAGTGGCCTCACCGCAGCGGCAGGGATGTGGTCCAGCGCGCGCCAGGCATCTTCCACCACCGGCTGCGCCTGTGCCCAGTTCAGGCGCGACTGTCCACGCATCTGGTCCCAGTGCTCGGCCAGTTCGCCACTGGTATCGGCCTCACCGCCCCGCGGCCAGTCAGCGGCATGGGTGGTCAGTGCGAAGGCATACACCGGGCACAGATCGCGCCAGTTGCGATGCCCCTGTCCGCGGCGTTCCTCGTAGTCGCTCAGCATGTACTGCAGGTAATCCTGCGCCACCGCCTGCGGATCCTCCAGGCGACGCGTCCGGCGCTGCGTGCTGCGCTGGCCAAGCGGATCCAGCAGGGCGTTGAACACGGACGGGGCGGGGCGTTCAAGACGGGGCATGGCCGGCTCCTGCAGCGGGGCGGGTGGGCAGGAATACGCGCGCCGCCGTTATCCAGTCGTGACAAAGATGTTCATGACGCCAGGTTCGCAGTGGCTTTACTTCGTCCGCGCTCTAGTGGAGGCCTACCGGAGGAATGCCCCATGACCACCACCCGTGACCCCCTGCGTGAGAACCACACCCCCGAGCCGGGCGAGCAGCGCGGCAAACACGATCTGGCCGACGCCGAGGACCGTGGCGCCGGCATGTCGACACCGGACGAGGGCGTACTGCCCGTCGTGCGACGGCCTGAACAGGCCGCACAGGACCGCAAGGACTGTGGCGATCGCAACCGTGGTGGCCAGGAAAGCCCGCTGAAGCGGCGCGAGCGCAAGCAGCACGCCAGCGACAACCAGGACGAGGCGCTGGAAGAGACCTTCCCGGCCAGCGACCCGACCTCGCCATTCGTGCCAGCCAAGGCGCCGGATTGACGGGGCGTGCCGGCCGCTGGCCGGCAACCTTGACTCCTGCACGGAGCGATGCCGGCCAGCGGCC
>NZ_JBHZOP010000216.1:0-1069 GCF_042787595.1 Stenotrophomonas sp. YIM B13575
GAGCCCATGCTCGGCTCCCCGTGCGAGCAGCCGAGCATGGGCTCGGCGCTACAACACCACTGCACTTCCTAGCGCGCCGGCACCTCGGTACGGATGCCCATCGCCTCACGGTAGCGCGCATACAGCGCCATCACCTTGTCCACGTAGGCCAGGGTTTCGGCATACGGTGGCACGCCCTTGTAGCGTGCCACCGCACCGATGCCGGCGTTGTAGGCCGCCGCCGCCAGCGGACGGTCGCCGTTGTAGCGGCGCAGCAGCGCGCGCATGTAGCGGGCGCCGCCATCAATCGACTGCTGCGGCGAGAACGGGTCGCGCACGCCGTATTCCACTGCGGTATCGGGCATCAGCTGCATCACGCCCTGCGCGCCCTTGCTGGACACCGCCAGTGCGTCGAAATTGCTTTCGGCATGGGCGATCGCCCGCAACCAGGCATCGTCCACGCCGGTGGCCTTGGCCGCCGCCTTGAACTGTTTCGCATGCTGGGCCAGCTGGGGCTTGCCGACCTTGCCCAGGCCTTCATGCGCCGGTTCGCCCGGCGGTGTGGCCACGGTGAACTTCAGAAATATGCGCGAGCCGGGCAGGTTGCGGGTGGAATAGACAAGCTTGCCGTCCTGCTCGCGCTCGTACAGCACGCCACTGAACACGCCCATGTTGCCCCACAGGTTGGGTGTCTGCACGGCGCTGTCGTCGATTTCCTTTGGCGTGCAGCGCGAGCCGGGCTCCGGTGCGGTGGCCAGGCTGACCGTGTTGCCCTGGACGCAGCGGTAGACCGTGCGCGCAGCGGCCAGCCCTGGCCACAGGCCAGACAGCAGCAACAGCGCGACGAGGGCGGGACGGAGGGACATGGCGGCCGGATGATCCGGCGGCGGCCGCTAACAATGAGTGAATGGGGGTATTCGGCCGGGCGGCACCCGGCACCCGCAGAGGCAACGGCAACGGCCGAAGCAACAGCAACTGCGGCATTCGGTGGGATGGCGGGGCGGGTCCGGTGGCGGGGGCCGCTGCAAGTACGTCCATGTAAGCTCGGTCGCCGCATCCATGCGGCTCACGCCCCCGCCACCGGACCCAC
>NZ_JBHZOP010000023.1:0-44780 GCF_042787595.1 Stenotrophomonas sp. YIM B13575
CACCCACCGGGTTCTGGGAATGTGCCAAACAAGGATGGCACCCACCGGGGTCTGGGAGTACGCCAGCCAAGGTTGGCAGCTACCGGTTCAATGGCCCGGCGATGGCCTTACATTGGTAGGTGCCGACCGTTGGTCGGCACAATTTCTCAGCTGCGATGAACCCTGAAGAAGCGTGCCGACCAACGGTCGGCACCCACCGGGGTCTGGGAGTGTGCCACCCCAGGTTGGCACCTACCCGTGCAACGGTGGTCAGCCGGCCGTACGCAGCGGCGCCATCTTCCACAGCAGCGCGCGGAACGGGGCCAGCAGGCATACGCCGATCGCCAGCTTCACCGCCAGGTCGCCGGCGGCCCAGCTCACCCACGGCAGGGTGGAGCCAGCAAACGCGATCGACCAGAAAATGGTGGTGTCCACCGTCGCGCTGCAGGTGGTGGCCACCATCGGCGCGCGCCACCAGCTGCCACGGCGCAGGCGGTCGAACACGGTGATGTCCAGCAGCTGGGCCACGATGAAGGCCGAGCAAGAAGCGATCGCAATGCGCGGCGTCGCCACCCACACCGACAGCAGCACCGCCACCGCAAAACCAATCCACGCCACGCGGCGGGCCGGACCGGGGCCGAAGCAGCGGTTGATCAGGTTGCTGACCAGAAACGCGACCGGATAGCTGAAGGCGCCCCAGGTCAGCCAGTCATTGATCGGGTACTGCACCAGCACGTTGGACAGCAGCACCGCCGCGCCCATGGCCAGCACCGCCAGCACCAGGGCGCGGGCGGTCAACGGGGCAAAAACAGGCGCAGGACGCACGGACATGGCGAGCCAAGGGAAAAAGGGGATCGTCCATTATCCGCCCGGCCCGCCGCAAAGCCAAAAACGGCCGTTCAGCTTTACAGCTGCTCGCTCAGCGCGTCGCCGGCGGCATAGGCCGTGGGCACATAGGCCAGGGCCTTGCCGTCGCTGTTCTTCACCGTCCAGCCGGCACCGGCATCGGTCGGGTCGAAGCGCACCTGCTGGCCGACCACGAAGCCGGCCACCGGGTCATCGCCCTCGATCGCCGGCCACTGCAGGGTGGCAGTCTGGTCAGCCTTGTCCGGTACCTGCAGCTGCACCTGGCGCTCGCCGGCGGCGGTGGTCGCCACCTGCTTCACTTCCATCGGCGGCAGCGGCACCGCCGGGGTGCGCTCGGCGACTTTGCCATTGCGCTCGCTGGCCTTGAACGGCGCCTTGGACAGCGCTGCAAGGCCCATCGAGGTAGCCAGCGGAACCGACACCACGATCAGTGAAGTGACCAGCACGCTGGCCTGGCCACTATTGATGTGCGGGGCGGCGCCGGCGTGCACGGTCGGCACCGTCAGGGTCGAGAGCAGCAGGGCGGTGGCGGGGGCGCGCAGGGAACGAAGCATGGTGACCTCCTGGTCGGGAAGAGAAGCAGCGGCTCAGCGCTGCGTATCGAAAATGTCGCGTGGGCCGGTGGCTTCGGGCAGGTATTCCAGTGGCCGGCCCTGGTTGTCGCTCACCTGCCAACCGTCGCCCGATCCGGTGGGTTGGAAGTTCACGGTCTGGCCCACGTTGAACTGCACGGCCGGGTCGCCGGGGCGCTTGGGCCATTGCATGGAGGCGGTGTTCTGCGGGTTGCTGGCGTCCCGCAGCAGCACCTCGCGGCGACCATCGACGGTGGTGGAAATGGCGCTGACCTGCATCTGCGGTAGCTTCACCGCGCCCTGGCCCGCGGGCACGCCGGTTTCTTCGGCTTCTTTGGCCGCCGCCGCTTGCGCAGCTGCCGCCATCGGTGCGGACATCTCCAGGCTCGGCCCCTCGGGCACGCTGTTCTGGATGATCACGATGCGGCGCTCGGCATGTGCCGGCGCTGCAGACAACAGGCTGCCGCACACAAGCACGGCCAACGCGGAAAACGGCAGGTTGCGCATCATCTTCTCCTTGCCAGGTCAGGGCGCAGCGGCGGCAGTGTCGGCCGTCGCATGCGCAATGGTCAGTTCCTGCTGCAGCTGGCTGCGCTGGTGCAGGAAGTCGAATACCGATTCCACCGTCACCACCGAGTAGTTGCCGGAAATACGTTCACTGGCCGGATGGTCGGTGGTGGTGGCGTTGGCCACGAACAGGCGCGCACCCACGCGCTTGCCCAGGCCGATATGCAGCACGCTGGGCTGGTACTTCTGCGCACGCAGCCAGTGCTGTGCCTGTTCGCGCTTGACGATCACCGGGCCGCCTTCATTCTGCGCCATCGCTGCGGCCAGCACTTCCAGGATCCACTGGTTGGAATTCTGGAAGTCGGTGGCGAACGGATAGGCCACGACGTTGTACTTCGATTCGTGCAGCGCCTTGGGCTGGATCGTCGGTGCTGCCAGCATCCGCTTCAGTGCCAGCTGCAACGCCGGCGGCGGCACGCCGATGCGCAGGTCGGTATGGGTGCCGCTCTCGCCGACGAAATTGCCCAGGCCCTCGCGGTACAGCTGCGAACTGTCGGTCTTGCAGCGGTTGAGCAGGTGCAGCGCGCGCCAGCGGCCGTCGTCCTCGCGCAGCAGGAAGGCCAGGTGGCTGTGGCGCAGGCCGTAGCGGCTCAGGTCCTGGCCGCCACGCGCTGCGATCACCACGTCAACGTCGGGCAGCGCATCCAGGCGCTCAGCGGTGGCCCACGCCACATCGAACATCGCCGCCTGTGCGGCCACGCTGGGGTAGCGCTCGACGCAGGTGCCGCTGTCGGCCCATGCCGGCGCGGAAGCCAGCAGGCCCATCAACAACAGCAGACCGCAGCGCAGGCGATGCAGACGTTCCATGTATACCGCTCCAGACGCGGGCAGGCCCGCGCGCCGATCATACCCGTATCGCTGGAATCAACGCTCCACGCCCTTGCGCCGCAATTCCTTGTCGCAGGCATCGCTGATCGGCGCGATCGGCAACGGCGGGCGCTCGTTGCGCGGATTACGCAGCGCCGGCTGCTCGCGGTAGGCATCCAGCTGCTGCTGGCACGCGTGCGACAACGGGTCCAGTTCGGTGGGGGTGGTGGAACAGGCCGCCAGCAGGGCCAGCGGCAGCAGAAGCAGGGTACGCATGGGGACGTCCAGTCCGAGGGGGAGGCTGGACTCTAACTGCGCCGACGGATCGAAATGTTCAAAAAGCGCTGGACGGCATCACCCCAACGCCAGCCGCGCTTTGACCTCGGCAGCAATCCGCGCGGTCTCGCGCAGTGGTTCGATGCGGTCGTACTGCCAATCCAACCAGCGCGGCTGCAAGCGCCCGCGTTCGCGCAGCTGCTGCTGGAAGCGCGCCAGCCGTCCCTGCGCCGTATCGGCCAGGGCCACCATCACCGGCATGCGCGTGGCGCTGGCCTCGGACAGCAGGTTCACCGAATCGGGCGACACCACCACCCGGTTGGCCCAGCCGAGCAGGCCGGCATACGGGTTCACGCCATCGCCGCCATCGCCCCAGATCACATGCGGCAGGTCGGCGAACTTCGCGCGCAGGATCTCGGCCAGCGCCGGCGGCGTGCGCCGCGAAGTGGTCGCCAGCAGGCTGCCACCCTCGCTGCGGATCTGTTCGGCCAGCGCCTGGAACACGTGCACCATCGCCGTCTCATCCCATGGTGCCAGCGGCGTCGGGCCGCCCACCAGCAGCGCGGTGCGCGGGCCGGGCAGGGTGCTGAAGCTGGCGAACGCGGCGCGGCCCAAGGCCAGCCAGTCATCGTCCACCGGGTTCAGGCTGCCGACCAGGGTCAGCACGTTGCTGCCGCGCAGGGCGTCATGCTCGGGCACCACCACCACGTCCCAGTGGCGGCAACCGATGCGCGGGTCGAGGATCTGCACCACCTGGCTGCCGCGCGCACGCAGCACGCGCAGGGCACCGGCGGCCTGGCGGCCACAACCGATCGCCAGCGCAGGCGCCTCGGCAGCGAGGGACGCGAACGCCTCGCCGTAGCCGTTCACATCACCGGGTAAGCGCCGCGGCGACAGCCAGCGCCACGGCGCGCGGGGTTGCAGTACCAGGGGGCGGTGGCTGCCCAGGCGCAGCGCCGTCGCCAGCGCGACCGCCTGGCGGACATTACCGGCACGGCCATCGGTGACCGTCCATGGCGTGCTCGATCGTTTCACCATTGGCATTAATTCGTTTCAATCCTGCTGGGTGTTGCAACAGTCGCGACACTCTACACTGCGGATCGACGTTTCGCCCCGCGCCGCCCGCGGGCACTGACCTTAGCCGCCCTGGAGATCCACCGATGTCCCACGCGCTCGACGCTGCTGCACTGGACCAGTTGTTCCGCACCGCCCGTACCCAGAACGCCTTCCTCGACAAGCCGGTCGAAGACGCGCAGCTGCATGCTCTGTACGACCTGCTGAAGTGGGGCCCGACCGCCGCCAACGGCAGCCCGGCGCGCTTCGTGTTCGTGAAGTCGGCCGAAGCCAAGGCCAAGCTGGCACCGGCGCTGTCCGAAGGCAACCACAACAAGACCCTGGCCGCCCCGGTCACCGTCATCGTCGCCTTCGACCAGGACTTCCACGAGAAGCTGCCGTACCTGTTCCCGCACACCGATGCCAAGGCCTGGTTCGACGGCCCGCGCGAAGGCCGCCACGAAGGTGCGTTCCGCAACGGCAGCCTGCAGGGTGCCTACCTGATCCTGGCCGCACGCGCGCTGGGCCTGGATGCGGGCCCGATGTCCGGCTTCGACAATGCCAAGGTCGATGAAGCGTTCTTCGCCGGCACCAGCATCAAGTCGAATTTCCTGGTCAACCTGGGGTACGGTGACGATTCGGGCCTGTTCCCCCGTCTGCCGCGTCTGTCCTTCGACGAAGCGGCGCGCATCGCGTAAGTCGCTGTATCGGTTTCGGGCCCGCCTGCCGTGGCGGGCCATTGCTGCACTGTGTTCCCACCCTACGATCCGGAGAGTTCCTGAGATGAGCGCCACCCGTAAACTGCTGCTGCCGCTGGCCCTGACCCTGGCCATCGCCGCCTGCTCCAAGCCGGCCGACACCGCCGCCCCGGCCGCCGATGCTGCTGCCCCGGCCACCACCGAGCAGGCTGCCACCACCCCGGCCGCCGATGCCGCTGCTGCTGCCCCGGCGGCTGCCGCCATCACCATCGCCTCGGGCACCTACAAGCTCGACCCGACCCACACCGACGTGCTGGCGCAGTGGAGCCACTTCGGTTTCTCCAACCCGAGCGCGCACTTCGGCAATGCCGAAGGCACCCTGGTGTACGACGCCACTGACGTCACCAAGTCCACCGTGGAAGTGAAGCTGCCGCTGAGCGGCCTGAACAGCTTCACCGCCAAGTTCGACGAGCACCTGAAGAGCGCCGACTTCTTCGACGCTGCCAAGTTCCCGGCCGCCAGCTTCAAGAGCACCAAGGTTGAATCGGCCGGCACCAACAAGCTGACCGTCACCGGCGACCTGACCATCAAGGACATCACCAAGCCGGTGACCCTGGATGTGACCGTCAACGGCGGCGGCGAGCACCCGATGGCCAAGGTTCCGGCCGCCGGCTTCGATGCCACCACCACCATCAAGCGCAGCGATTTCGGCGTCGGCGCCTACGCCCCGAACGTCAGCGATGAAGTGAAGATCCGCATCACCACCGAAGCCACCGGCGAGAAGCCGGCTGCTTGATGCAACATCCCGCTCACTCGTCGTGAGAAGGCAGAAGGCCCGCTGAAAAGCGGGCCTTCTTTTTTGGGTTCTGGTAGAGCCGGCCGCTGGCCGGCTGCGGACCTGGATTCGGTGGGTGCGGACCGTTGGTCCGCACAATCTCTCCGAAGCAGGATTTCTCAGCGCAGCGTACCCAGCCACGCGGCCGACGCTTCGCTCGGGCTCTGCTTGGCCTTCACCACCAACCCGCTCGCGCGCACGAACGTCTGCGCGGCCTGTGCCACCACCTGGCGGGCGATCAGCGCCGCCTGCCTGGTCGATGCCTGCTGCTTGCGCAGCTGCACGATATGCACCGACGGACGACCCACCGGCGCGTACTTCTGGTCGCGGCGCAGGATGTCGGCCACCTGTGCCACTTCATGTTCGGCCTGCAGGTAGCGGTGCTGTGCCTCGACCAGCTCACGCAGCGGTACGCGCGCCGCAGCCGGGTCGGCGAAGGCAGACAGCACTGCGTCGCAGGCGCTGTCGTCGGCCAGGCGGGTACGCAGCGTGTCCACGCCGCTCAGGGTCAATTTGCCCACGTGGGGCCTCGTTGGTGCAGGAAAGGAGCGCGATTGTCGCATGGGGTCGCGGTTACCATGGCGGCCGCACTGAACCACGGAAGGCAACACCATGCAGGAAGCGCAGTACTGGCTTGGCGAATTCTGGACCGGCCTGAGCGTGCTCGATCTGATCGGCGGCAGCGGGCTGGGCACCCTGTTGGGGCTGGCGCTGGGCATCTTCGCCTGGCGCTGGCTGCATCGACGCGGTTGGCTGCGGCGACAGCGAGGTTGGCACCACGGGCTGCTGGCCTCGTATGTGGTGCTGCTGCCGTTGCTGGTCGCGTTCTTCGGCCTGCAGCTGGGCTTCACCGCCGGCGCGCACCGCGCGCTGTTCAAGCAGCTCGATCACTTCCAGCCGCACCTGCAGACGATGGTGGAAGGCTGGAGCAGTGGCTTCACCGCCTCGCTGGAAGACGAGCGCATGCGTGCAGCGCTGCAGAGCCAGGGCACGGTAGGCGATGTGGCAGATTCGCTGGCCGCGATCTACCTGAGCGAGCATCCGTTGCCCGGCGTGGACCGGCTGGGTGACGGGCCGATGGCACGTGGCGTGGGCTGGGTGATCGGCAAGGTGCGCGCCGGGCTGCTGCGCGCGATGGTGGAAGACACGCTGATCGACAAGGCCGGCACGGTCGGCCTGGAGCCGAAGATGGTGCGCGAGGCGCTGACGATGCGTATCGACGAACTGCTGCATACACGCGGCGTGCTGCGGCTGGTGAAGGCGCAGATCAACGGCATGATGCCGGGCGTGTACCTGGGGTTGCTGCTGCCGCTGGCGATCATCGCGCTGCTGCTGGCGCTGGAGATCTGGGCCGCGCACCGGTTCGGGTGGGTGCGGCAGGTGGCGCCCCGCGCTCCTGTAGAGCCGAGCCCGTGCTCGGCTCATCGCGCGTAGCGCGAGGGTGGATAGAACAGCAGCCGAGCATGGGCTCGGCGCTACATCGTCAAAGGCGTGCGGACCAACGGTCCGCACCCACCCGCTGCCCGGTCAATCGCCGTCGGTTTCGTCCGGGTGCGCCTTCCAGTAACCGGTCGAGCGGATCCAGTCGCGCGGCACGCCCAGGTGGCCTTCGATGAACTTGCGCATCATCCGTGCGCGGCGCGATTCGGTGGCGATCCAGTAGAACGCATCGCCGTCCGGGGCTTCGAAGTCGGTCAGCATGTCTTCCAGCAGCGTGCTGCTGGCTGCCGGGAAGCCATTGCGCTCCAGCCAGTGGATGCGCACGTTCTCGTACTGCGGCAGGTCCTGGCGCTCGTCCTCGTCGGCCACTTCGATATACGCCTGCACCTGCGCACCTTCGGGCAGCACGTCCAGCCAGCGGGCGATGGCTGGCAGCGCGGTCTCATCGCCAATCAGCACATAGGCGTCGTAGCTGTCGGCCACCACGAACGAACCGCGCGGGCCGCCGATCACCAGCGTGTCGCCGGCCTGTGCGCGCTCAGCCCACGGCCCGGCAATGCCCTGGTCGTGCAGCACGAAGTCGATGGCCAGCTCGCCGGTTTCGTGGTCCCACCAGCGCGGGGTGTAGTCGCGTGCCGGCGAAGGCTGCTTGCCGTTCGGATAGCTGCGGCCCTCGGCGGTCAGCACCGGCAGCACCATCTCGCCGCTGGCGTTGGGGAAGAACAGCTTGATGTGGTCGTCGGCGCCGGGCGAGTCGAAGCCGGCCAGGTCGTCGCCGCCCAGCACGATGCGGCGCATGTGCGGGGTGACAGTCTCGGTGCGCAGCACCGTCAGTTCACGGAAGCGCACATCCAGGCGCAGGCGCGAGTTGTGATGTTCGGTCATGGGGGTACCTGTCAGAAGGTCGCGCGGGGGCGCGCGGCATGGGGGAAGACCTGGCTGGATTCAGTCTGGCTGGGTCGTAGAAAAGGGAGAGGACGCGTTGCCGGCCTGGCCATTGATCAGCGCCGACGCGCGTGTCAGCAGCGCGGCCACCTGCTCGGCTTCGCCGTCGGCCCAGCGCCCGTGGTGGTGCACCAGCGCCAGCTTGAACTCGCGCAGGGCAGCGGCCAGTGGCGCCGGCAGCGAGGCCTTGGTGATCTCGCGGGCGCGGTCGAACGCGCGCCGCTGCGCCAATCGCACCTGGGTGCGCTGCACCTTCAGCTCGAACTCGCCCGCAGTGGTGATGCGGAACACACGGCGGCCGTCCACCTCTTCCGATTCCACCCAGCCGGCCTGCTCGAAGCTGGCCAGCAGCGGGTACATGGTGCCGGCACTGGGGGTGTAGGCCTGCATGAACATGGTGCTGATGTGCTGCATCAACTCGTAGCCGTGGCGCGGCTGCTCGCCGATCAGCGCCAGCACCAGCAGGCGCAGGTCGCCACGGCTGAGCACGCGCGGCTGGCCGTTGCGGCGGGGTACCGCGGCATCGTCGGTGCGGTTCCTGGGGGAGGGGGATCGGCCCATTTCGATATATCGGTAACGTGTGCCGCAAACGATATATCGATAAGCCGGACCCGACAAGTACGGTTTCGGCCACAACGCTTGCCAGATCGGGCCACGCCGCCAGGTGCTGCAAGGGATCAGGGCAGGGTTGCGTGCGGCGCAAGCCACCGTTGCGCGGCCTGACATCCGTATCGGGCCACGCAACGGCGCTGCGGGTTTTCGCCCCGTCGGGGGCGCAGCAGACGAGCGGCGAACCGCGGGAAGGGGCCTGCTCGCCGCCAACCGTGCGCAGTGGCGCCCTCCGCGTCGAGAGGCGCGCGCGACACGTTGTCGCGGGTTCAGCGGCAGCCCGTCAGACAACGCCGACACGGCGCCGGCCTTGCCCTACAACGGTCATCCGCAGCAGTAACACTGCGTCCTGCGCATGGGCGCAGCAGGCCGCAAGCGACAGCTGGCGCAGCCCTTGCAGGCAGCCACAGCGGCCTGCAGCAGTGCTTTGTCCCGCCGGTGGACGTCCCGGGACATGCCATGCAGACAGGGGGGGGCTGCCTCCATACGCCAGCGTAGCCAAGTGACGAAAGCCCTTGGTGCGCTACACTTTGCGGTCTAGAAATCTATCAACAGTCGCGCGCGTGCGTGCGGTAATGGGAGCGCTAATGAACTGGTTGAACGAGGTGCTGAACAACGACCCGAATCCTGTGGAAACCCAGGAGTGGATCGAGTCGTTGAAGGCCGTTATTGATGTCGAGGGCCCCGAGCGCGCGCATCAGCTGCTGGAAGGCATGGTGGAACTGACCCGTCGTTCGGGTGCCTATCTGCCGTTCTCTCCCACTACCGAATACGTCAACACCATCGAGCCGCAGCTGGAGGCCAAGAGCCCGGGCAACGCCGAACTGGAATGGCGCATCCGTTCGATCATCCGCTGGAACGCGATGGCCACCGTGGTGCGCGCCAACCGCAAGCCGGGTGACCTGGGCGGCCACATTGCTTCGTTCGCCTCCGGCGCAACGCTGTACGACGTGGGCTTCAACCACTTCTGGCGCGCCCCCAGCGAGAACCACCCGGGCGACCTGCTGTTCATCCAGGGCCACAGCGCCCCGGGCATCTACGCGCGTTCCTTCCTGGAAGGCCGCATCAGCGAAGAGCAGCTGGACAAGTTCCGCATGGAAGTGGACGGCGGCGGCCTGTCGTCGTACCCGCATCCGTGGCTGATGCCGGAATACTGGCAGACCCCGACCGTGTCGATGGGCCTGGGCCCGCTGGCCGCCATCTACCAGGCGCAGTTCATGCGCTACCTGGAAAACCGTGGCCTGATCGAGAAGTCCGACCGCAAGGTGTGGTGCTTCATCGGCGATGGCGAGAGCGACGAGCCGGAAACCCTGGGTGCCATCGCGCTGGCCGGCCGTGAAGGCCTGGACAACCTGATCTTCGTGGTGAACTGCAACCTGCAGCGCCTGGACGGCCCGGTGCGCGGCAACGGCAAGATCATCCAGGAACTGGAAGGCGTGTTCCGTGGCGGCGGCTGGAATGTCATCAAGCTGCTGTGGGGCGGTTACTGGGATGCCCTGCTGGCCAAGGACACCAATGGCGTCCTGAAGAAGCTGATGATGGAAACCGTCGACGGCGAATACCAGAACTGCAAGGCCTTCGGCGGCGCATATACGCGCGAGCATTTCTTCGGCAAGTACCCGGAAACCGCTGCGATGGTGGCCGGTCTTTCCGACGACGACATCTGGCGCCTGAACCGTGGTGGCCACGACCCGCACAAGGTGTACGCCGCCTACCACCAGGCCGTGAACACCAAGGGCATGCCGACCGTCATCCTGGCCAAGACGGTCAAGGGTTACGGCATGGGCAGCGCCGGTGAGGCACTGAACCCGACCCACCAGACCAAGAAGCTGGACGACGAAGCGGTGCGCCACTTCCGCGACCGCTTCAACATTCCGGTGACCGACGCGCAGCTGGCCGACGGCCAGGTGCCGTTCTACCACCCGGGCCCGGATTCGCCGGAAGTGCAGTACCTGCAGGAACGCCGTGCCGCGCTGGGTGGTTACCTGCCGCAGCGCCGCCGCAAGGCCGAAAAGAGCTTCAATGCACCGAAGCTGGAAAGCTACGAGCGCCTGCTGAAGAGCAGCGGCGAGCGCAGCTACTCCACCACCATGGCCTTCGTGCAGAGCCTGAACATCACCCTGCGCGACAAGGAACTGGGCCCGCACATCGTGCCGATCGTGGCCGACGAAGCCCGTACCTTCGGCATGGAAGGCCTGTTCCGCCAGATCGGCATCTACGCGCCGTTCGGCCAGAAGTACAAGCCGGTCGACGCCGACCAACTGATGTTCTACCGCGAAGACCAGAGCGGCCAGGTGCTGCAGCAGGGCATCAGCGAGCCGGGCGCGATCAGCTCCTGGATGGCCGCCGGTACCAGCTACTCGGTCAGCAACGTGCCGATGCTGCCGTTCTACATCTACTACTCGATGTTCGGCTTCCAGCGCGTGGGCGACATCGCCTGGCAGGCCGCCGACATGCGTACCCGCGGCTTCCTGCTGGGTGGTACCGCCGGGCGCACCACGCTGAACGGTGAAGGCCTGCAGCACGAAGATGGCTTCAGCCATCTGGTGGCCGGTGGCATTCCGAACGTGCGCAGCTACGACCCGACCTTCGGCTTCGAAGTGACGGTGATCCTGCAGCACGGCACCAAGGCGATGATGGAAGATCAGATTGACGAGTACTACTACGTCACCCTGATGAACGAGAACTACACCCACCCGGAGATGCCGGAAGGTGCGGCCGAAGGCATCGTCAAGGGCATGTACCTGCTGACCGACGCCGGCAAGCCGAAGAAGGGCGAGCTGCGCGTGCAGCTGCTGGGTTCGGGCACCATCCTGCGCGAAGCCATTGCCGCGGCCGAGCTGCTGGACAAGGACTTCGGCGTGACCGCCGACATCTGGAGCTGCCCGAGCTTCAACGAACTGCGTCGCGATGGTTTCGACGTGGAACGTGCCAACCGCCTGCATCCGGAAGGTGAGCAGCGCAAGGCCTACGTGACCGAGCTGCTGGAAGGCCGCCAGGGCCCGGCGATTGCCGCCACCGACTACGTGCGTGCGTATGCGGACCAGATCCGTGCGTTCGTGCCGATGTCGTACACGGTGCTGGGTACGGATGGGTTTGGCCGTTCGGATACGCGTGCGAACCTGCGCCGGTTCTTTGAGGTTGACCGGTACTACATCGCGCATGCCGCGATTGCGGCGCTGGCGAAGGACGGGAAGATGACCGCGAAGGATGTGGCCCGGGCGATCAAGCAGTACAAGATTGATCCGGAGAAGGCTAACCCTGTTGGGGTTTGATTTCGATCAGTACGCGTGATGAATAGGGCGGCCTAAGTGCCGCCCTATTCCATTTGAGAGAACTTATATATGCTGAGAAAACTGACAGCTACGCGTCTAGCTACCTTTGCCTCAGCGCAACCGAGAGATGTGGGATGGCTCTGAATGTCTATCAAATCGCCGCCTGTTTACGTGGTGATGAAACAAACAGATCTGAGCAACCAGTTGAAATTGCTGAGAGTCTCGGTGATGTAGTCAGTATTTTCTGTGGCGCTGGTGGACTCGATTTGGGTTTCGAGCAGAGCGGCTTCACCGTGCCGTGCGCTTACGATATTCGTACGGTAAGCATCGACTCTTACAACGCTAACCGAACAGGTGCACATAGAGGACACGTAGCGGATGTGCGAGGTCTGACGGTCGAGAGGGTTCGCGCAGACTCGGCGAAGGCCAGTTTTGCTCCGATCGGTTTGATAGGTGGCCCGCCATGTCAAAGCTTTAGCGGTGCGAACACGGCTGATAAGATTGACGATCCACGTCACTCGCTCCCGGAGCAGTACGCACGATTAGTGCGGGAGCTAAATGCGGATTCGCCGCTACATTTCTTCGCATTCGAGAACGTAGTCGGCCTAGTTGGGCCAAAGCACGCGCATGTGTTCGAGAAGCTAAAGAAGGATCTTGAGGTTGACTTCAATCTGAGCGAAGCGATCTTAGATGCCCACGATTTTGGACTCCCGCAGCGTCGGAGGCGAGTCATTGTCGTTGGATTTAATAAGTCGATTTATGGAGAGCTGCGGTGGATTCCGCCTCAGGCAACGGGTGGTAGAGCCACCGTGAGAGACGCCATTGGTGAGCTACCTGAACCAGTTCACTTTGAGCGAGGCCTGTCGGAGAATGAAATTCCATTTCACCCTAACCATTGGTGCATGAAGCCGAAGTCGCCAAAGTTCAGTAACGGGCTGATGAGTGTGGGGAGCAAGAATAGACGGTGTTTCAAGGTTCTAAGTTGGCATGAGCCGAGTCCGACGGTTGCTTATGGCAATCGAGAGGTCCATGTACACCCCGATCAACATCGAAGACTCAGTGTTCTCGAAGCTATGAGGCTGCAGGGGTTTCCTGATCGATTCGTGTTAAAGGGAACTCTGTCCGCTCAAATCACTCAAGTCAGTGAAGCGGTACCCCCTCCGTTGGCCGAGGTTATCGCAAGCTCAATTAAGGAGCAGCTCAAGCTTAGCTAGTTCAATTGAGTTTCAGTATTTTCGAATTAACTCGCAATGCGGTTAGAATTAAATATGGTCGTTGGCGTTCATGTGAAATGCCGCGCGTCTCGGGTGAAAGTCCGCCAATGGAGTGGGATATGACGAACGACGTAAAGAATCGGAAGGATGAGGTCAAATACATCGAAGAGCAAGGTGCTCTTGCTTCATATCTGTCCGATCCCGGTGTTGCTGGAAGACCGGTTAGAACGCATCTCCAGGCAAGTGATCGGGTAATTGCAAGGGTCACGGATGGCATCTATCGAGAGCCCGCTTCGGCTCTTCGAGAGTTGATATCTAATGCTTGGGATGCAGACGCTACGCAGGTGACTATTCTCACCGACGCTCCTCGATTCGGCCGAGTATATGTTCGAGACGACGGAAATGGCATGTCGTTCGAAACCCTATCTCATCTGATTAAAAATATTGGCGGTAGTGCAAAGAGAAGCGCCAAGGGCGAAGGGCTTGGTGTAACTGGTGGTGATGTTGACAAGTCCCCAGGTGGACGTCAACTGATTGGAAAGATCGGTATTGGACTGTTCTCAATTAGCCAGCTCGCGCGTCGCTTTCGAATTGTTACGAAGGTTAAGGGCCAGAGCTATCGCCTGATCGCTGAGATCTCGCTTAGAACCTACACGGAAGACGGGACAGAGCTGGATCATGCTTCTGCGGAAGGTGACGATAACTACATCAGTGGCGTTGTGGAGGTGGTCAGCCAGCCCGCGGAAGACATAGATTCTCACGGAACCGACCTCATACTCGAGGACGTCAAGCCGCGTGTTCGTGACCTGCTGAGGGATTCTGATCGATGGGCCAAGGTTTTCGAACGCGAGCGCGCCATAAGCGTTGGCGATAAAGAGACTGCCAATGCGATTCGAGTTCAGCGCCCAGTATTTCATTCGGGTTGGATCGGTGCTTCTCCTCCTGGTGAAGCATCAACTGTAGAGGTTGGGCCAAACTTCCCGTGGACCGAAGACACTGATCCTAGCGATAGAATGGCTGCACTGATGGATGCTGTCGAAAAACAGGGAGAAAAAAAGGATCGGCCTGATCTTGCTGCGACGCTTGACGCATACCTTAATATGCTCTGGACGCTGGGGCTATCTGCGCCGGTTCGATATGTTGATAAGCATCCATTTGATCTGAAGGCATCAGAGAACTTTGATCTTTTCTGGATATCAAACGAGGCAAAGGGCCAGGCTACCGAAGTAAAAATGATGCCCGGTGAGACAGTGCGGCGAGCCGTCAAGGAGCGCGCTCCAGGCAACAAAGAGTTAGTTGATGGGCTGGCGCAGGCCGGCGGCGGCTTTAGGGTGTTCATTGATTCGGTTGAGATTAAGCACCCCGTTCGGTTTAAGTACCTCCCCGCTGGTGAGAAAAATCTATCCAAGTCTCTCCTGTTCGTTGGGAGCTATAACCCGGATCTCAGCAAGATATCGGTGGATAGGCGGGGAGGGGGGTTGTCATTGGAGGGGTACGCATTCTGGACGGGAAGGATTGTACCGAAGGAGAATAATGGCGTTTTGGTGCGAATACGGGGGGCGAGTGGTGCCGCATTTGATCCGACTTTCTTTAATTATCAGGTTTCAGAGCTGACTCGCCTTCGTCAGATTACGTCAGAGATATTTATTCGTCGAGGGCTGGACGCGGCGCTGAATATTGATCGGGAGTCTTTTAACTTCTCCCACCCGCACGTCCAGCTCGTAGCTGGCTGGGTTCAGCGCTCCATCCGCCAACTTACTAATAAGCACAAAGACTTAGCTTCCAAGTTGAGGAAAGAGCGGCTCGGGACCAAAGCAGCTGCAGAAAGTAGCGCTCTCGATAAGTTTGTGAGAACGGTTTGGAGCGGGCGGCAGTCGGATGATGTTCCGCCTGAAGTTACGATTTCCGACGAAGTAGGTGTGCGAAGCGCCAGAAGTATGGGTAATGTTGCGCTGCATAGGGCCACGTTGACTTCAGTAAAAGCGCTTCAACAAATGCCTGCGGGCCAAGGCGAAAGCAAGGTGACTGCGCTGGTCCAAGTCCTTCTCGCCTACGACGTTCTGCAGGGGCTTGAATACGCGGAGCAGGAGAATCTGATTGCAGCAATCTTGCACGTATTCTATGGAGTGGAATCGAAATGATGCAGGCTGACCCAAACGGCCAAGGTCTAGATCCTCTGGACGAGATTGACCAAGAAACTGTTTATGGCGAGGCGGCGGAGGTCGACGTTGCCGAAGAGATTGTCTCTGCTAGGAAAAGATCCGACTTCAAACCATGGCACCATCCCGTAAAGCAATTTGTTCGTGAGAAACAATGGTTGTTGCAGGTAGAGCGATTGGGGCAGGCGCCAGGTAGGGATCTTGGCTATCTTTCGCTTCCTGGAGAGGACATGTTTGATGTCAGGGTAATCGGCGAATCGGTGAAGCGAAGGGGTGGAAAAGTTAGGCTTCTCGGATTTAACTCTAGAAAGCCCGGGATGGGAGATGCTGGAAGTCAGATAAATGCTGAATCTGTCCTGCGGCAGGAAAAGATAATCACTGATGACTCCAGGACGCTGCCCGATAGGCTGCAAGATATTGCGGAAAAGCGATCTCATGTTTACCGGATCATGGAGTCCTACGGGAAGTTCGATGTAATTAATATCGATCTCTGTGATCATCTCGGGGCAGAAACCGCCGGCCCTGGGATCTTTGATGTCATCGAGAAAATAGTACTGCATCAAAGGGGGTATGCAACTCCATGGCTATTCATGTTGACTACGAGGGTGCATCCTGATTTCCTCGGCAAGGCGGAAGGGAAGTTCTCCCCTCCATTGCGGAAGAATATTGAGCTTGGTCCCGAATTCTCCGAGAAGCTCGCGGAACTCATAGGGGTTGACATCTGTATTGCCAAGGATGTGGAGCGGTACTGGAAGGTCGCCGGGGATCCGCTGATAAAAATATTTGCAGTTGGGTTGGGTAAATATCTATTGCATTTGCTTCACAATCAAATTCAAGATCCCGCGTCGGTGGA
This sequence comes from Stenotrophomonas sp. YIM B13575, assembly GCF_042787595.1. NCBI lineage: Bacteria > Pseudomonadati > Pseudomonadota > Gammaproteobacteria > Lysobacterales > Lysobacteraceae > Stenotrophomonas > Stenotrophomonas sp. YIM B13575. The sequence goes on from NZ_JBHZOP010000023.1 coordinate 16,150, forward strand.
GTTGGCAAGCTGTTGCGCCTATAGAGTCGAATCGAAGAGTCTAGATATGCTCTCTGTTGTATTCAGGGTTACGCCCAGGGAGAAGCTTATGATTTCTGCGGAGCAGCAAAATAACATCGAAATACCTGCTATTGAGATGGCAAGTGCGATTCAGATTGTACGCAAGGCAGGTGCGACTGTGGATGTTGATGCTGTTGTCAACGATCGAGCTGTTCTTGTGAATCTCGTGGAAAAGACAGAAGCTCTTTTGGCAGCTGGGAATTACGATGTTTCAAAGTACCGTGAATGGCTAGGTGCACATGGATTTAGGCCTCATGTCGTGTAGGCGGAAATTGGATTAAATAAATGCGGCGGCTGGTTGCTATCTGGTAGGCCCAATTTCAAGCCGCCGGCCGATGTGCGATTAACAGTCGCACATCATCTGTGAATGACGACGTATTGCCCGCTGAAATAGCCCTCTTAGACTCATTTTCCAAACGCAGATCCTGGAATTCCGCTCGCTTTATAGCTCATTGCTGGGAGTTTTGGCACTGGTGAGCCCGCGTCCGCTCGGGAGAAACACCTCATCCCCGGGTTTAGGTTGGGCTATCAGCTAAGTGAAAATCAATGCTCGCGAATTGCCTTCTACCAGGGGCATTGCGAGCGATGCCAAGCGAGCGACTGTAGGCAGGCTGCCAGTCCACCTGGCATTGAAGCAGCCAGCCTACGGCCCTCCAACTCTAAGTAAGCAGAGTTCTGCAGAGTAGGTGCCACGGCGATCCGCAGGGAATCGGGGTTGATGGTCACTAGATACAGATCGAACAGAGTGTGCACATCAGCACGGAGCAAAAGGCCGTTCCTGACATCGTTGCTCTTCAGGCCAGAATAGGGTCGGATGTGGGCCGCCTCAAGCGCATCGACCACATTGCATCCCGTCATAGCACAGCGGCCGCCGTATGCGTCCAGCAGTGCCTTACGGAAGGCGGGCTGCCCGCGGCGCCGAACGATAGCTGCCAGCACACGCTGCCGTTCGTCCACCTCGTCTGTTGGGGAGAAACTGCCAGATGCCTCCGCCGCTTTGGCCTCTTGATCCAACAGTCCTCTTGTAGGACCAGAGACCGACGTGAGCGTCTCGCCAGAAAGCCCGAGGAGCTTGGCAAGTTTCGGCTCAACCTTTGCACCCACGTTCGATGCTGGAAGAAGCCCGGGTAGCCAAGGCTTACCTGCCTGATCTAGAACATGGGAGATGTTCTGCATGCGGTACTCCCACGCCTTGGACGTGCGTCCGTGTTGGGCCGCCAATTCCCGATAGACCCTCGCCTTCTCAAGGGCTGATCCATTGGCAAGACGGGCCTCCATTTGGCGATACGCCTCAACGGCAGCAGCCAATTCGTCTTCAGTCCACCTGCTCACAGCCTTCCTCTTTCCGCGACCGCACGTGGCGCTCTGGGGAAAGTATGCCGTAAACGACACAATGAGCCGCAAATGGCTTGGGACGGAAGAGCGTAGCGCTGTCAGCGCAAACCACAGACTATTCAGGCCCGTCGGTACGTCTCGTATATGGAGTTCAGTTACAAATCCCTAGTCGGCCGGAAGTAGTCGGCTACTCCAAGGCTGGAGTAGAGGTTGATCGCAAGGCGTCTCACTGGCTCGGCCTATGAAGCCTAGGAAGAGCAACTGTGATGAGGAGTTGTCCACCAGCAGAGCGGGCTCACCTCGGCAAGTGAGCTCGAAGTACCTTGCATCAAAGCGTCCGGCACCGAGGGCTGCATCTTCAGCCACTAGGCTTAGGGCTTCCTCGCGCATGACAGCAAACTCTGTAGCCGAGACCTTTGGGTAGGTCTTCAGCTCCAGATCGCCTTTTAGCAGGTGGAAGTGGGCGAGCGCTGAACCGATCAACGCTGCCAAACACAGTGCTGCGTACGTCAGAGACTTCATCGGAAGTCCTGCAGATCAGAGGCGAACGGATAAGGGGGCAGCGACGACAGCCCGCAGCTTACTGCTCGAGCTTCAGGCCTTGGGCTCTACCCCCGCACCTGCAACCGCTCAGCCACCTGCGCAGTCAACGCCACACACGCCATCTTCAACCCTTCCATCACCCGATCCCCCAGGTACTCCTCGGGCGCGCCATTCTGCCGCGTGCGCTCTGCAGCCAGCATCAACTCCGCCACCACGCGCAGCCCAGCCAGCGCGCAATCCGCATCCGCCAACTGAAGGCACCGCCCAGGCAGTTGATGCCGCTCCGGCCAAGGCTGGCCGTCTGCCGCGGCACCGGTTCCGATGCGGCGCAGCGTGGCAACGAAGGTGTTGGGATCGACGGACGGTTCGCGCTCGGCTTCAGCGTTGTCCGGATCGTACTGCGCGTGCAGGGAACGGAAGTCCGATGTGTTCATGGCAATGCTCCGTACAGGACAGATAGCAGCGCCACCAATAAAGGCGGCGGACGATGCGTGGCTCGAAAACCGGTAAATGCCAGACCGGCGGGCACGAAGGCCCCCACGCACCGCCCGCCATGGAACGCGAACGGATTGCCAGCCGACGCCACACAAAAGGTGACGCCGGCTGGCAAGCGCATACAACTGGCAGATACACGGGTTTTCGAGTCCCGCGCCACCCTTTTCCGGTGGCACGCCAAGAGATACCCGCACAGATGCCAAATGCCAAGAAACTGCAGAACTGACGATTGCCAGTCCTGACGCTTTCGGGATTGTCGCACACGGTGTTAAGCCAGCAAGCGATTGCGCCGCAACGGTCTTGAAGGGCTTGGCGCTATTGGCCCCAAGCGCAGGATGCTCACAGCCAAGCCCACGGCGTAGGACCAATTACGACAGATTGGAGCGGCAGTTCAGCCCGGCGGCGCCTCGGCCGTGGGCACGAAGGTCAGACGGACCCGAACCCGCGCATGCCGCGCGACGCCCTCAACCACAACCGGTTCGAAGCGCCACTGGTCCACAGCGGTAAAGGCTGCACGATCAATCTCCCGCAGTCCGCTGGACCGCGCCACCATCACGTTGGAAACGTGGCCCAGCTCATCCAGTTGAGCAACCAACAGCACCTCCATGGGAACCTGCAGCACGGTATCGGGCAGGGTGGCAGGGGCCGTCGAATACACAACGGCAGGCGCCTGTTGCAGCTCGAAGGTGGGGTTGTCACCGCGCTCTACGAACACTTCGGTGGAAACCTGCGGGTCTGCCGCCATGGCCATGGCAGGTGTAGCGCCCAGCAGCATCAGAACAAGGTTCAGTGCCAGGGCGGTGTTCAAACGGGGCATACGTGGTTTCCATTCCGGTGCGCTGCCAGCATAGCGGTCATGCCCTGGCATCGCTTGCCTTGAATGTCGGCGTGCCGGACTGCTGTACGGATCACACAGGCACGCCCGGTCGTGGCCACAATGCATCGTCGCGCTCCAGGTCGTAGTCGCTGCCGAAGGCGAGCGCTGCCTCGCGTGGTGGAAGGTCTGCGTAGCAGCGCAACAGGTACTCATCCATGCCGGCATCGCGATGGTCGATGGCGAACAGGTGGAGGAGCTCTTTGTCGAAGGCTTCCAGCCATGTGGGGTCGATCTTGGTCATGGTCATCCTCCGCCGGTGCAGGGAGGATGGCCTGAAGGTGTCTCATGTGCTTGGAATGACGCTGCCCCAGTCAATTTCTTGGGGGAGCATTCGCGGAGGCGCCAATCGCGACGGACTTCACCCCATACGCATGGAGTGACTCTGCTGTTCCTGGATGCGGGCGTCCAACGCCTGCTGCTCGTTCTCGCGAGCAAGCGCGCGTTGGTCGCCAACAATAGCCAATTGCTGCAGGGATTCCACCATAGGCGTTTGTGCCGCCACCGCTGTGGGCATGACTGCGCGCAAGTGGGCAGGGTCAGCCAGATCGCCCTGCACGACAAAGATGTTGTGCCCGGCCGGCTGGCTGGCCGTTGCATTGCTCAACAGCACGTGGTCGGCACGCTCCAAGCCCTGCTCACGCGCCTTCACGGTCAAGCTGGCGGTCAAGTTCTCACTGGTCGCGTCGAATGGCCGGCCGTGCTTCTCATCCAGCGCGGCTACACCTTGGCGAATCTGCTTGTGCAATGCGTAGTCGGGATGACCCGGCGCAATACTCGCCAAGCGGCGTCCTTCTCCGGAAGGAAGTTCGGGCTCTTGGTTGGAAACCACAAGTGGGCTCTTGGCGATTTCCCTGTAGGGATCATCGGGATGGAACTGAGTCGCTTTGACCTCACGCTCCAGGCGAACCTCACGGGTCTCGTTCAGGCGCGAAATCTCCTTCGCATCGGTTTCCTTCGTTGTTACATCGATGGGAGGAATGCCCCGGGTGTGGCTCCAACTGCCATCCTTCGCGTTGTACGTGTGGTAATCGATCTTGGTACCGATGACGTTGGGGTCGACAGCGTCGCGCTGCAGGGTCGCCAATGCCTCGAACTTGCTCAGCTCTACGAAGTAGAAGTGCCCGGCGGGCTGGGGCATGTCCAGGTGCACGCTGACCGCGGTCTTGCCAGCACGGAACGCACCGCCGGCCGTATTGTCGAGCATGTTCTGCCAGACTTTTTCTGCCGCCTGCCCGCCCTTGCTGTGCTCTGTGGCGACCAGCAGCATTCGCGGTGTCCAGCAGTTCACGTTGAGATCGTTGGCCTCGAACGAGACATCGTGGGATTTGAGTGTGCTGGTATAGGGCAGGTTGAGGGCCAGCTCTGGCCTACCCGCTCCCATCCACTTTTTGCGTTCGGCCAGATCATTGCTGATCAGTTCTTGACCGAACGTCTCCTGCCTGCGTTCAGTGAAATCTACATTTTCGTTACTACCGAACAGCTTCTCCTGCTGCTCGGCGACTGCTGTTGCAAAGCTGTTGGCGACCCGGCCAGGCAGGCTGTCGTTGCGTACAACCCCCAGCGCCAACAGCCCATAGCCGTCGTTGTCGGGAAGCTGTGCGAGGTAGTTCCAGTAAAGCTCTCGGTTCCCATGCTTGGCATAGAAATCCAGGACTTTAATGTCCTTATCGGTAAGTCCGCTCATGGTTCATCCTTGAAGTTCGATCACGGCTTGGCGCGATAGCGGCGCAGAAGCTCGCGCACTGCAGCTTCCATGCGCTGCCAGTCGCTCAGCATCACGCGCGCGTAGGTCATCTCGATAGTGATGCTGTCGTCCAGATCCACCAGGGAATGACGGCACATGGCAACTCGATCACCGTCGGCGCGTTCAAGTGCCTTGCCATGCGCAACCAGGCCATCGGGAATCCTGTCCGCAGGATCGCAGCTGATGAACGTTCTCAGCTGGCCATCTGTTGAACGCGCCACGTACCAGTCCGGTTCCATCTTCGGATTGTGCACATAAGGCACGCCCAGCTCCTGTTCCGAATCCTTCGCATAGGCGGCCAGCAACAAGGGATCGATTGCATAGGGAGTCAATCCCCATCGCTCGGGTTGTGCTACCCGCAGGTCCAAGCGCTCTACCGGGTCGCTGCGTTCCAGCGATCCTGCCTCGGTCGTGGCGTCGTTGCTGGACCGTCGTGCGAGGTAATCGGTGATGGGTACCCGGTCCAGGTAGTGCAGCTCGATCAGGACCTGCCGTCGGCTGTCCTGGGTTGTACGTACTGGACGGTCACCCGGCGGCGGTGCGTCAAAGTCGGGCCAGAACACGGTGAGCATGACCCCACCATCGGCGAAGGGACCGATCTGGTTGTAGTAGAGATTGGCCGGGAACATGAAACGGTGCGGCCCCAATGTGGCCTCGACCGGTTGCGTCGTATAGGTATGTCCGCCCACCGTGCGCGGGCTGGTTGCGTCTTCGGACATGGCGGTTCCGTTCTGATCCTTTTCCGTGGATGGAGACTTCGCACAGGCGGTTGCGCTTAACACAGCCACCAAGGCGAAGGACGCGAGCCGGCGAGCCGGTGCTCTGCTCATGGGCGATTTCCTTGCGTGATCGAAAACGACTATAGAGCGGCGGGGAGGGAAGCTCCAGCTTCTGCCCGAGTGCGTAGCCCGGCATGTAGGCTCGGGAGCACTCCGTACTGCACGCTGGTTCACACATTCAGCAAGCCACCGCCACCCCGGCACGGGCTCTCCACCTGCCCGCGAACCCACCTATGCGATCATCCGGCCAGGACCGCAGTACCCAACAAGGCTGAGCAGGCATGGAGCAAGCAACACGCTACACGGTAACCCTCTTTCTGGCCGCGCCCGGCACCCCGCTGAACAGCGGCGGCAGCTCACCGCGTGGCCACATGTATTTCCAGACCGCCGCCGGTGAAGAAGTACACAGCTACGGCTTCGCACCGCCGCGCCTGCCGCCCGGTGAGGCCGCTGCCGGTGTGCAGTACGCCGAGGTGGTACACGACGATGCCGACGAGCACCGCGACCCGTACTACAGCCGCACGCTGGAAATCAGCGAGGAGCACTACGGCTGCCTGCGCGATTTCGCCGAGGAGCCGGCCGAGTTCGGCTTCGATGTCGATCGCCCGGCCACCATCAACCGCTGCAGCGATTTCGTCTGGGCCGCGCTGCACTATGCCGGCCTGCATTCGCAGCCGGCACCGCTGGATGGCGGTAGCAATCTGGGCGAGTTCGCGGTGCTGTTCAACCTGCCGGAAATCCAGTGCATTGCGGCGCCGTTCCCGGCCAGCGAGCTGAATGGCGAACAGCACCACCCGATGCCCGAACGCGAGGCCGAGCTGCACCGCGAGGGCGGTCGTCCGAGCCACGAGCCGCCGCCCAGCCCGATGGAAGTGGCCGGTACGCTGCTGGACCCCTCGCACCCCGACCACCGTCTGTTCGCGCAGCTGATCCAGAAGGTCGCTGAGCTGGACGCCGCCCACGGCCGCACCTTTGACGACACCAGCCAGCGCATCAGCGCCAGCTTGCTGGTGCTGGCCAAGCAGAACAACCTGTCCCGCGTGGACCACGTGCTGCTCAGCCGGCCGACCAAGAGCAGCCACGAGGCCGAGAGCATCTTCATCGTGCAGGGCGACCGCGATGACCCTGGGCATCGTCGTGCGAGCATCGCTACGGAGGTGGCGGCGCAGACCGATGTGGCTGATTCGCTGCGGTTGAAGGAGCAATGATGCGGGCAGTGCGTGCGGTTGTTGCGTTTGCTGCGTTTGCCTTGATGGCGGGCTGCGGCAGCGCCTCACCGCCAGCTGAAGTGCCGAAGCTGTTGACCCGGGCCGAGGCTGATGCACGCACCGTGGTGCCTTTCACGCGCGGCGTGCGATTGGACAAGGCGGGGCGCATCGTCGACGTGACATTTGATTTGCCGCCTGCGGTACCTCCCGCGATTCCCAGTTTGAAGATCGGGTTCCGCCTGCAGGCTCAAGACGTCAAGCCGCTGCTCGCCGAGGCGGAGCGGATAAGGGACGTCGGTGTCCCCGCGCGCGTTCGCCTGGAGCGCCTGGAGGGTGACCACGCTACATCGGTGCGGCTGATGACCACGGCCCCGGGAGGCCGCAGCATGGAGCCTCTTCCGCCTGACGGCCACGTCGGCAAGTTGGTTCAGGGGAAAGTTGAAAGCGGGATGCTGATCGAGGCTGGACTGTACTCGCAGGATGTTTCCTACCACATGCTGCAACTGGCCGATGCGGGCCTGCTGGATGCCGGCAGATACCATTTGACCGTGGACCTGCTGGAGGATCGACCCCAGCTCAATGACATATTGGCCGAGTTTATTGTCGGCTTCCAACTACTGGGAAAATGAGAGATGCAGAAGGACACTGCAGAGCGTTTCACCGTCACGATCCATGTGGCTGCTCCGGGAACGCCTCGCTGGGGCGAAAGGGATTCCGTGCCAGTACGGCTCGGGAACTCGTCCGTGGGGCACATGTTCCTGACGATCGATGATGGCAGCGGACGTGATCCGAAAAGCTACGGCTATACGCGTGCGCCCACGCCAACCAACCCGGACGCAGGTGAAGTTGATACCTATGACAATCTGGTCTACAGGAATCCGCGCTACGAGCGCACGATCGAGATCAGCAGGGAACAGTACGACAAGATCATGGAGTTCGCCGAAGCCCCGGAAAGGCATGGTTTCGACAAGAACAATTACAACCTGGTCACCAATGCCTGCACCGACTTCGCCTGGGGGGCGTTGAATCACGCGGGTCTGCGCCCGGTAGGGCTGGCCGGTGAGATCAGGAACTACGAAGGCTCGATCAAGGTGCTGGATAACATCCCCGCGATCAACGCTATCCCGCAGCAGGTCAAGGACAGCGAGCTGGACAAGGTGAAGTGGAATGACATGCCGACGCAGACCTTCGGTCAGTGGTGGATTTCGCAGAATGGCGAGCGGACGCAGGATGCCCATCCCTTGAGCGGAACGCCCGCCGATCCATCCCACGCCGATCACACTCGCCTCAACCAGATCCACCAGCAGGTGGCCGACCTTGGTACCTTCGGTGCGCAGAACGGCAACGTCAGCGCCAGCCTTCTCGCACTCTCCAAAGAGCAGCAGTTCGCCCGCGTGGATGACGTGCTGCTCGGCGAACGTCGTGGCGATTCGGCCCCCAATCTCTTCATCGTGCAAGGCGACCGCAACGACCCGGCGCACCAGCGCGCCAGCCTGCCGGCTGACGTTGCCGCGCAGACGCCGGTGGTGGCCTCCTTCGAGCGCATCGAGCAGCTGGCGCAGGCGCAGCCGCAGCGGGATGCCCAGCGGCAACAGGAAGAGCAGCAGCTGGCCCAGACGCACGCCCCCCGCATGGCGTAGGCGCCCGGTGCAGGATCGCGCGTCCGCCATGCATCCGCAGGCGGACGCCACGGGCCTCACCTGCTACCATTCCCCCGCTACCCAGCCAGCCCCACCCCGCGCAGACAGATGCAGGGCCGGGCCGTCGAAGAACGGCCCCGCGAGCCAGGACACCCTCCGTGCCCATTGAAGGACGCTCGCATGATCCGCAATTCCCTTTTCCGTTCGGCCGCACTGGCCGTGGCCGTGTCGCTGAGCCTTGGTGCCCCGACCGCCTTCGCCACTGACGCCGCCGCCGCCAGCAGCCCCGCCACCGCCGTGCAGCGCCAGGCCATCGCGCAGGGCCTGTACGAGCTGGCTTACAGCCCCAAGCAGAACGCCGTGTTCGTTGCCTCGTCCGGTGGCTTCGGTGACAACGCCGGCCCGGCCCAGGTGCTGCGCCTGAACCCCACTACGCTCGCCGTGGAAACCCGCATCCCGCTGGAGCGCAAGGCGTTCGGCGTGGTGCTGGATGACGCCCACAACCGCCTGTACGTGGGCAACACCGTGGACCTGTCGGTAACCGTGGTCGACACCGCACAGAACAAGGCCATCGTCACCGTGCAGCTGATGGAGAAGAAGACCGGCAAGGACGGCAAGGCCGCCTACACCCACGACCTGCGTGAGCTGGTGGTCGACAGCGCCGCCAACCGCCTGTACGTGACCGGCCACAGCAGCCAGCCCGATGTGAGCAGCGTGCTGTTCGTGATCGATACCACCACGCTGAAGGTGATCAACACCATTCCGGGCCTGGGTAATGCCAAGGCGCCGGGCCTGGCGCTGGATGCCGCCAACAAGCGCGTGTACACCAGCAATCTGCTGGCCGATCTGGTGGTGGTCGGCACCGACTCCAACAAGGTGGAAGCCCAGCACAGGATCGCCGCCGAGCAGCCGATGAACATCGCGCTGGACCCGGCCGGCAAGCGCCTGTTCGTGACCGACCAGGGCTCGGAAATGCTGCGTGGTTACCAGGCCAAGAGCAGCGGCCTGGTCAGCAAGCACCCGGGCCAGCGCGTGCTGGTGCTCGACCGCAGCAACGGCAAGGAACTGGCCAGCATCCCGACCGACGCCGGCCCGCTGGGCATCCTGCTGGATGCACCGCGCAAGCGCCTGTACGTGACGAACCGTGAAGCGGGTACGGTGGCCGCGTACAACAGCGACAGCTACCAGAAGGTGGCTACCTACGCCGTGCCGACGCATCCGAACAGCCTGGCGCTGGATGCGAAGAACAATGTGCTGTACGTGAGCATCAAGAACGGCGAGAAGGATGCCAAGGGCTCGGAAGAGAGCGTGGCGCGGATTCAGCTGTGATGCGATGACGCTGGGCCACGCCCGGCGTCCTGACGCGTGAAAAAGGCAGGGCGTTTGCCATGCCTTTTTCTTTGCCCGGTTGAAGTCCCCGCCGCCAACCCGCTAGGGTTGAGGCCCATGGCAGGGAGCCAAAGGATCTGAACATGCTGGGTATCCACCGCTGGCTGCACGTCGGCCTGTTGATCATCTTGAGCTCCGTGCTGGGCGCCTGTTCCAGCCGTGATCCTGTTCCACCCGAGCCGCTGGACCTCACGCAGCCGATCGCTGTGGATCAGCCGGGCCAAGAGGTGATTTTCGAGTTCGAGATGAACGGACGCAACTTCACTCCCAGCCGCATTCATGCGTTGGAACTCGAGATGCAACGCCAAAGACCGTACAGCGCGGATGCGCCGGACTTGGAGCGCTTGAACATTCCGTTCGAAGTGGTCCTGCAGCGCTGGACAGGCGGGGCTTGGAAGGATGTGCCTACCTACGACAATTACCAGGCACTAGCACTCAACGCAGGTCAGCCGCTTCCTGCGTGGCATACGTCGGACACTTGGCGCTATGCAATGTTGCGGTCAGGTAGCGGCGGGCAGTACATGCTGAGTGTCGTTGCCTTGCCCCTGCAGAACGACAACCGCTATCGAGTGCAGGTTCGCACCGTCAAAGTGACCCCGGAACTGGGCGAGTATTCGGCTCGTCTTCGCGTCCACGCTGCACGACCCGTTGGTAAGTAGGCTCTATTTACATCCCTTGGAAGGAACTGAAGGAACAATCTTATGGACAAGCCACGCTACACCGTAGATATCGTCATTGCGGCACCTGGGACCCCTCTGCTTGATCTTTCGACCGGTAAGCAGGAGGTCGTGGATGGTGTTCTGCAGACCTCCGCGCCGGGGCACATGTTCTACGTCCTGCACGCTACGGGTGTGCCTCCCCAGAGCTACGGCTTTGCACCTGTGGTGCATGGCGACATCAATGGGCCGGGCGACATCGTGAAGAAAGATGATCTGATCTATAAGGATCCGCGATACACCCGGACGCTCGAAATCAGCGAGGAGCAATACAAGAAGCTCGACACCTTCGGCAAAGATCCCGAGGGGTTTGGCTTCAGCAAGCACTACCAGGATGTCCGCAACAACTGCGTGGACTTCACCTGGGAAGCCTTGAACCACGCGGGCATCGAGCGGAAAAGAAGCATCGACGTGAATGCGCTGGGAGGTCCCGCCGGGCAGCTTTTCCCGGATGTCCGCATTCCTCTGGACATCAATGGCGGGGGCAAGGACGGTTATCGTCCGCTGCGTAACATCCACGGCGTCGACAGCATCGATCCGCCGTTCCCCAACAGTGATCTCAATCGTACGAAAACCAACCCGATGCCCGATCGTACGTGGAAGCATCGCCTGCTGAGCGACAACGACGACATCGGCGAGCGCAGCGGCGAGCGGGTGGCCAACGACGCACGCGTGCCTGGCGACGCATTGCATCCGCTCGACCAGCGGGTGCGGGCGGCGCTGGGGGAAGCGGCCGAGCGCCAAGGGCTGCCGGCGGGACAGCAGCCCGAGCTCTTGGCGGGCCACCTGACGCGATTGGCGGTGCAGGGGGGCTACACCGAACGCGATACCTTGCAGGTGGCCTTCAGCAGTGGCGGCGCTGTGGATTCGCCGGGCTATGTTTTTCTGCAGCGCACTGGCGACACCGCTTCACCGGACCCTGCAGCGAACCGCCAGCGCTTGTCGCTGGTCGATGCCCAGCAGGGCACGGTTGAAGAGGTGTACCAACAAGCCAGCGTGCAGCATCAGGGGCGTGAGTCCAGCCGCATTGCGCATGAGGATCAGCTGCAGCAACAGACGCAGCAGTCCCAGCCGCGAATGGGCTGATATCGGCCCATGCCACAAAGGCGTCGATCGCATCGACGCCTGCCGGTGTTCACCCCATCCGATGCGCAGGGTTCTGCTGCTGATCCTGCGCCTGTGCATCCAGCGTCTGCTGCTCGGCCTGCACCGGCTGCTGCCCACCCAGTCCCAGCTTCTGCAGTGACTCCTCGGCCGGCGTCTGCGCGGCCACGGCGGTCGGCAGCATCGCCCGCAGGTGCGCCGGGTTGGCCGGGTCGCCCTGCACCACGAAGATGTTGTGCCCGGCCGGGTGGTTGGCCGTGGCGTTGCTCACTACCACGTGGTCGGCGCGTTCCAGGCCCTGTTCGCGGGCTTTGACGGCCAGGCTGGCGGCCACGTTCTCGCTGGTGGCGTCGAACGCGCGGCCGTGCTTCTCGTCCAGTGCGGCCACGTTCTGGCGGATCTGCTGGTGGAGGGAATCGTCAGGGGTCATTGGGGGCTCCATGTGGCCGCTACCGTGTGGCCGGATGCTGCCAGTGTAAAACGGTCACGGGCTGCGCCGGTAACCGCTTTGTTGCTAGCCTGTGGCCCGGCGACGCAGGGGATGGCGTCCGGTGCAATGGCAGCGGGGGAGAGCGTGGTGCACGGGGAGACAATCCGGATACGGGGACAGGCGGCCGCGCGGTTGCTGCTGGGCGTGGGGGTGTGGGCCTGCGCAGGTGCTGCGGTGGCTGACACGCCGGTAGCAGCGGACGATCCCGCCTGCCCATCGCAGGACTTCACGCGTTTCCTGCAACGCTTTGCCGACCCGGCCGATGACCGGGTGCGCCTGCGCTATACCTCCGACCCGCTGGAGTACGAGGTGCCGATGCACACCGTGCGCGACGACCACCAGGGGCTGGCACCCACGCACGTCGTGCTGGAACAGGGCGGCGCGCGATTGAAACGTTTCAGCTACCGCTACCTCGCTGCGTTCGATATGTTCGTGCCTTCGCCGGTCAGCCGTGACCCGGTCGCGCTGGAGCGCATGCGCGCAGGTACCTACAACGCGCCCACACGCATCGAAGCGATCGACGACAACGGGCAGCGCGTGACCTTCGGCAGCGACGACGAGCGCGATACCTACACCTTCGCGCGCCGCTACGGCTGCTGGATGCTGACGCGCGCCAGCAACCTGCGTGACTGAGCGGGCGCTGCGGCGCTGATGATCATTTGTCCGCCGGGCGGTGGTCGTAACTGATCACCCGCTCGGCCTGCCATTGACCGTCCACCCGGCGCCAGACCTGGATGAAACGGGCCTGCCCGGTCCAGCGTTCAACGCCATCGGTGCCACGCTCATGGAAGCGGTGGTCGCCGATTTCCAGTGCGCGATCATCCTGCAGCGGGAAGACCTGCAGCGAGCTCTCCACCAGCTCGCGCCGCAGGTGCCAGCCGCCCTTGCGCGCGCTGTCGCACAGGTTGGCCACGCTGCGGCGGAAGTCCTCGCGGCTGTTGGCGGACTTGCCATCCTTGTCATGGAAGAACTCCATGTCTTCGGTGGTCATCGCGGCGGCCCTGTCGGCATCGCAGGCATCGAAGGCCACGGCGAACAGCTGCGTATCGGCCGCGCGGATCTGCTCGCGCAGGGTGTCGCTGGCGGGGGCGGTGCCGGCGAGTGCGGCGGCGAGCAGGGGCAGGGCGAGCAGCATGGCGAGGCTCCGTTGAGGACCGGCGCAGACTGGCACGTGGGCCGTCTCACCGTAAGCGGTCGCTGACGAAACCCGGGGAGGGCCCGACCAATGCCGTACTGGCGGGTGCGAACCGATGCAACCCGGTGCCCGTGTACGCGATGTCATGGCCTGCGCCGATTCCATCACAGGGGGCTCCGTTGCCAGTGCCTAGGCTGGATTCCTCATTCTCCCCGGGAGCTCCCATGCCTACCTCCTCCATCCGCCTGCACATTGAAGACACCGGCGGCACCGGCCGTCCGGTGATCCTGATTCACGGCTGGCCGCTGTCAGCCGAATCCTGGAAGGCACAGGTGCCATTGCTGCGCGATGCCGGCTACCGCGTGATCAGCTACGACCGCCGCGGCTTCGGTCGCTCGGAAAAGCCCGCCGATGGTTACGAGTACGACACGTTGGCCGCTGACCTGGCCGGCCTGATCGATGAGCGCGACCTGCGCGATGTCACCCTGGTCGGCTTCTCGATGGGCGGTGGCGAGGTGGCGCGCTACGTCGCCAACCATGGTGAGGATCGCCTGCACAGCGTGGTGTTCGCTTCGGCCGTGCCGCCGTACCTGCTGAAGGGCGCTGACAACCCGGACGGGCCGCTGACCCAGGAAAAGGCCGATGAGATGCGCCAGGGGCTGGAGAAAGACCGGGAAGCGTTCTTCGACGGCTTCACCCGTGACTTCTTCAGTGCCGACGGCAAGCTGATGGTCACCGAGGACGAGCGCCAGGCCGCCATTGCACTCGCCCATCAGTCCGACCAGAACGCCGCGCTGGGTTGCATGAAAGCGTTTGCCACCACCGACTTCCGTGCGGACCTGAAGAAGGTGACGGTACCGACGCTGGTGCTGCACGGCGACAGCGATGCCACGGTGCCGTTCGAAGGTTCGGGCAAACGCACGCACGCGGCCATCGCCGGCAGCGAGGTGGTGGTGCTGAAGCATGCGCCGCATGGCTGCAACACCAGCCACGCCGATGATTTCAATCTGGCGCTGCTGGAATTCCTGAAGAAGTAACACCGACTACGGCATCATCCGCACATGCCTACTGCCCGCACGCCGCCCTGGAAGAAGCCCAACCCGAAGGGCCAGAAGACGCAGCCGCTGACGGAGGCGCAGAAGGCGGCGGCGCGGCAGCGTGCGGAAGAGAATGGGCGGCGCTACCCGAACCTGGTGGATAACATGTGGGCGGCGAAGCTGCCGCGCGGTTGAAGCCTTACTGGCTGCCGCGCCCCGCCCACGGCTGCCAACCCCATTCCCGCCATGGCGCGACGGTGCGGGCATGCATTGTCAGTGCAGCGCCGGACGATGCGCTGCAGGCGCGCAGGGCATCGCGCAGCACGGCTGCATCCACCGGCTGCGCCGTGGCCACCTGCAACAGTGTGCCTCGGCGACGCACCTGCACCGGCAGCACGCCATGTACCTCGACCGGGTTGCCGGTTCTGGTCCTGCGATAACGCATGGTGATGGGACGGACAGTCTGCAGCAGTACCGGCGTGCAGGTGTCCAGCAGGCGCAGCTGCTGCTCTGCCGGCGCGCGGACCTCGATGACGGTGGAGGGATAGCCCACGAAGCTCTCCACCATCACCTGGAAGCGCGGGCCGTCGGGCGTCAGGTAGACGGCCAGGCTTATCGTGCCGATGAAAACCATTGCTGCCAGCCAGATCCAGCTCCGCGGCACCTTGGGCGGTAGGGTGATGCTGTTCAGGCCGGGGCTGCGGCGCCGCAGGCGGCGATAACGCCGCTGTGCAGCGGGGCTGGGCAGCAGGCTGTCATCAGGCAGGGCAATCACCCGTGGCGGTAGACGGGCCAGCCGTCGATTGATCACCCGCGCGCCCAGCATCGCAACCGCCCCGCCCAGCAGTGCCGGCAGCACGGTACGCACGAACAGATACAACCCCAGCATCGCCAACACTCCTGCATTGAACGCACATGATCGCGCATCACCGGCGATGGTGTCGCATCTGCCAGCCGACAGCATCGATTGGCTTGGCTAGCATGCGCGTCACTTGCTGGGGATACACCGATGACCGCCTTTACTGCCCGCCTCGGGCGCTTCTTCGGCGCTGGCCTGATGCTGTTGCTGCTGCAGGTGGTGGCGCTGCTGTCGGTTGGCTTGGCCGCAGGGTACTTCCATCACCGTGTGGACCTGTTGCTGGAGCCACTGTCGCTGGCCTGTGGTGGTATTGATCCGGCCGCGCGCCTGCACGTGGCCGAGCATCTGCTGGCGCGTGCCAGCGCGCTGGATGACTGGCAGCCGCTGTTGTGGTTGCCGATGGCAACGCTGCTGCTCGCCGTGCTGGGTACGCTCCTGGTCTGTGTGCACTGGCTGCGGCATGTGGACGCGCCGCTGCGCCGCAGTGCGTGGGGCCTGCTCGCCCTGCACGCGGCGGCGCTGCTGCTGGCCAGCGCGATGCTGCGACTGTATGAGCATGTGTGGGAAGGCATCACCACGGCACTGCCTGCTGCATGCATGACCGATCTGGCACCGGACGGGCAGGCGCTGCCGTCCTCGATGCGGCGATGGTTGCTGCAGCTGTTCGCCAGGGCCGAGCTGATGCCGCCGCACGCACCTGACGCGCTGGCCATCATCCTGTGTGGGCTGTTGCTGGCCGCGATGGTGGTTGGTGTGTGGCTGTGGCGCACCACCTCGCAGCTGACCCGGTTCTGACTCTCGCGCGGGCCGCTGACTGGCACCGACCGACGCTTCTGCGGCACTCTATGCGGATGAATACGGAAACCTCATCCAAGCACACCAGCAAGTTCCTCAGTCTGGTGCTGCGCCATGAACCCGAGAAGATCGGGTTGATCCTGGACGGCCAGGGCTGGGCCAACGTCGACGAGCTCCTGCAGAAGCTGGCTGCACATGGGCGGACGCTCGATCATGCCGGACTGCAGCACATCGTGGCGACCTGCAACAAGCAACGCTTTGCACTGAGCGATGATGGTCAGCGCATCCGCGCGAACCAAGGGCATTCGGTCACGGTCGATCTTGGACTGGTGCCGGTCGAGCCGCCACAGTGGCTGTACCACGGCACGGTGTCGCGCTTCGTCGGCTCGATCCGCGAGCAGGGCCTGCGTGCAGGCGAGCGCCATCACGTGCATCTGTCACTGGACCGGGAGACGGCCCATCAGGTCGGCGCCCGCCGCGGTGCACCGGTCATTCTCAGCGTGCACGCCGGGCGCATGCATGCTGAAGGGCATGTCTTCTACCGCTCCGCCAACGGCGTGTGGTTGACCGACCACGTGCCGCCGAAGTACATCGCCGACTGACTCGGCCCGACGCCGCGACGCCTGCCCACACTCGGCTGCAAGCCTCAATCGCGTTACAGTCGTTGCATCCCATCTCATGGATGTACAGATGCGTCTGCTCCTGCGTGCGTTGCCGTTGCTGTTGTTGTCACTCACCGTCCATGCTGCCGAAGTCGATCGGCGCATTGCGGTGACCATTGACGATCTGCCCTGGGCGCGCCTGGATGAGATCGTGCCGGCCGATCTGCAGGCGCGTCATGCTGCCTTGATGGCACAGCTGCGCCAGGCTGAGGTGCCAGTGATCGGCTTCGTCAACGAAAACAAGCTGGAAGTGGATGGCCAGGTGCAGCCGGCGCGCGTGCAGATGCTGCGCGACTGGCTGGATGCCGGCTACGAGCTGGGCAACCACACCTGGTCGCACATGGACCTCAACGCCAAGGGCGTGCCGGCATTCCAGCAGGATTTCCTGCGCGGCGAGCAGGTACTGCGGCCGCTGCTGGCCGAACGCGGGCAGACGCCACAGTGGATGCGTCATCCGTATCTGCGCGCCGGCCGCACGCCCGAAGATCGCGCGGCGATGGACGTGTTCTTCAAGGAGCACGGCTACCGCGTTGCGCCGGTGACGGTCGACAACGGTGAGTGGGTGTGGGCCTTCGCCTATGCCAACGTGATGAACGAGCAGCCCGATTCACCGCAGCGCGAGGCGACGCTGGCGAGCCTGCGCAAGGGCTATGTGCCGTACATGCTGAACAAGGTGGATTACTACGAGAAGCAGTCGCAGGCGCTGCTGGGGTATGCGCTGCCGCAGGTGTGGCTGATGCATGCCAACGAACTCAATGCAGCGACCTTCGCCGAGCTGGTGGCGGCCACCAAGCGTCGCGGCTATCGCTTCGTGTCACTGCAGGAGGCGGTGCGCGACCCCGCCTATGCGCGCGGTGCGGAGGGCTACAGCGGTCGCTATGGACCGAGCTGGCTGCACCGCTGGGCGATGGCCGAGAACAAGCCCAAGGAATTCTATGCTGGCGAGCCGGAAGTGCCGAAGTGGGTGATGAAGCTGGCCAAGGTGGATGGCGAGTGAGGTTCAGCGCTTGACGGCCAGCACGCCGTCCAGCGCCAGCTCGGCCTTGAAGCCTGCCTTTTCCAGGCGCTTGGCCACTTCGCGCGGCACGTCACGGCCGCTGGTCAGTTTGTTCGGCGCGCCGGTGTAGTGGAACAGGCGCCCCCCCTTGCGGATGACGCGGGCGAGGTGGTCGTAGAACACCTGCGAGTACAGTTCGCCGGCGATGCCGAAGCGCGGCGGGTCATGCAGGATCGCATCGACGCTGTTGCTGGCCACCTGTTCGATCTGCTGCGATACGTCGCCGTGGCTGAAGTGCAGGCGACCGCCAGCGGCGGCTGAATCCGGATCGGGCGACCACGGATTGAGCGTGCGCAGCCACATCACGTCGGCGTTCTTTTCGAACGAACGGATTTGGCCGACACCCGCCTCCAATGCGCAGGCGGCGAAGTAGCCCAGGCCGCCGCAGGTATCGAGGATGATCTTGCCGGCCGGGGCGACCAGCTCGACCTTGCGGCGCGCGTCCTCGAACGGCGACAGCTTGGAGGTCGGCAGCATCTTGATGCCGTCGATCTCGAAAGTCGGTGCGCCCCATTCGGTCGGCACCAGTTTGATCAGCGAGCCGCTGAAGCGGGAGATGGAGGAGAAATCCTCGCCATCCCAGTAGTACAGGGTGCGGTCCTTCAGCTTGCCCGGCCACGGGTAGTGCTGGTCACGGAAGGTGAAACCCTCGGCGTCCAGTTGTACAGCCGCTTCACTGCGCCCCAGGTCGAGCGAGCCCTGCCATTCGGTGGCGCCCTTGTCGTGGGCACGGCGCAGGGTTTCAGCACTGTCGCGGGTCAGCAGGGGGCCGGTGTAATGGGGCACGTTGGGTACAGGGGTGGTTCGGGGGAGGGCATGGTACCGCAGGCGCTGTGCAGCCGAGCCGAGCCGGGCATGGGCGCGGCGCTACCGCAGGTCGGTGCAGCTGAATCCGTGGAGGGTTCCTTCTCCTGAGATCCTGCCGACGCCTCGTGAGGGCTGCATGCCCTGCAACGCGCACGAACGGCGATGGGCATCCTGGGTGGCGGCTGGCTGCCGGTCGAAGTCGTAGCGCATGCTGCCGTCTTCCT
The DNA here is from genome assembly GCF_042787595.1 of Stenotrophomonas sp. YIM B13575. Lineage (NCBI taxonomy): Bacteria > Pseudomonadati > Pseudomonadota > Gammaproteobacteria > Lysobacterales > Lysobacteraceae > Stenotrophomonas > Stenotrophomonas sp. YIM B13575. Next base: position 35,106 of record NZ_JBHZOP010000023.1, read on the forward strand.
GCAGCAACCAATGCACGGTTACACGCTCGGCGCGTTGCCCTTCGATTTCCCAGTCAAAGGTGCGCATCACCACGACCTTGCCGTCATCGGTCTCACGCACCTCGTCATAGGCACCCTGGGTCTTTGCGGTGCCAGCGGCCAGCAGGAGAAGAAAGAGCATCGGTATTCCTCCTCGAAACCGGCAGCGTGTGCCAGCGGCATCGCTGACGCCATGGGAAGAATTGCAATCTGGCCGCTACTGGCATTTCACCGCATACACCGGCCCCGCCCCGATCAGCAGCAGGGCCATGTAGTCGCTGTCGCGTGCCCGGGCCTTCAACGTGGCGCCATCCTCAACGTGGAAGATGCCGAAGCCGCCGGCCATGCGGATCAGCGCGCTGTCGATCTGGTCGGCGTCGTCGCGGAAGTACTGCTGGATGTCGCTGCGGCTGGCCTTGTACAGCGCGTTGGGTTCGCGTTGCCATTGACCGTCGCGCTCGAAGGACACGAAGTACTGGCTTCCTTCTTTTTCGATACGGAACTCGGCGGACTTGCGCGGGCTGGTGGCGAAGCAGCCGAGCATCGGGTCGGAAGAGAACGGCAGCTGGGTGTCGCCGGAACAGGCCACCAGCAGCAGGAGGGCACCGGGCAGCAGCAGGCGGAGCGCGCGCATGGGATGTCCCGACGGGGCAGGTGCGGCCAGTGTAGGCAGCACGCGGTGGCGCCCGGTACAGATTTTCGGCAAGAACCGCGCCGCGCCGGGGTCACGCGCTGTGGTGGATCTCCATGGTGACGTGCACCAGTTCTTCATGGATCGCCAGCGCCTGGCGCACGGTGTCCGGGTCGAGGGTGGCGTCACTGGTTACCACGCTGGCGGCGACGGCGTACTTGCCGCGCCCCACCTGCCACACGTGCAGGTCGGCCAGGCGTGCGGGCCACGGGCCCTGCTCGATCACCTCGCGCACCTCGGCTACCACTGGCGCATCCATCTGTGCGTCGAGCAGGATGCGGCCGCTGTCGCGCAGCAGACCGATCGCCCACACGGTGACCAGCACCGCGCCGACCAGGCCCATCACCGGGTCCAGCCAGGTCAGGCCGAGCAGCTTGCCGCCGAGCAGGGCGACGATGGCCAGCACCGAGGTGGCGGCGTCGGCCAGCACGTGCACGTAGGCCGAACGCAGGTTGAGATCGTGCCCGCGCGAATGGTTGTGATCGTGGTCATGCCCATGATGATCGCCATGATCATGATCATGTCCGTGGCCATGATGGTGATGCGCATGACCAGGACTGTCGTGCAGCCACCACGCGCACAGCAGGTTCACGCCCAGGCCTACCGCGGCGATGGCGATGGCTTCGTTGTAATGGATGGGCGCGGGCACCCACAGTCGTTGCAGCGATTGCACGGCCATCAGCGCGGCAACACCAAGCAGGGCGATCGCGCTGGTGTAGCCGGCCAGGATCTCGATCTTCCAGGTGCCGAAGGCAAAGCGCGGATCGTGTGCATAGCGCCGTGCACAGCGGTAGGCGAACACCGAAAGGCCCAGCGCCAGTGCGTGCGAGCTCATGTGCCAGCCGTCGGCGAGCACGGCCATGGAATTGAACCACCAGCCTCCCACGATCTCGACCAGCATCATGCTGAGGGTGAGCCACATCGCGCGACGGGTATTGCGTTCGGCCAGCGGGTTGCCGTCGTCGAAGCGGTGTTCGTGGCGGCGGGCGGCGGCGAGGACGTCCAGGTGCATGGCGGCAGTGTTGGATGGATACCCCCGTAGGGTATATGATCCGCTCATGGCGCATGTACACAGGAATCGAAAGCAGCTGCTGACCCGGGTCCGTCGCATCGGCGGCCAGGTGGCGGCGTTGGAGCAGGCGTTGAGCACGCCAGAAAGCGAGGCAGGCGACTGCGCCGACGTGCTGGTGCAGGTGGCGGCCGTGCGTGGCGCTGCCCACAGCCTGTTGATGGAACTGCTGCACGAGCACCTGCAGGAACACGTGGTGGGCGCGGAAGACCCGGCCCAGCGGGCGGCCGAAGCCGAGGTGCTGGTGGAGCTGTTGCGGCGTTACGGCAAATAGCCAGGTAGTGCCGGCCGCTGGCCGGCAACTGCAGACGACTTCCGCAGGTCATGAGGTTGCCGGCCAACGGCCGGCACCACCCCTGCGGCGTTGGCGGTGCCGGTGCCGCGCGTTCCAGATGTGGGTGGCGGCCAGCAGCAGGCTGCCGGTGACCGTCAGCGGGGTCTCCCACGCGTGCGAGGGCAGCGCCAGCGCGCCGGCCATCAGCAGGGCCAGGCCGATACCGGCGCTCAGCCACGCCAGCGCAGGCAGGGGATGGCGGCGTTCGGCCCGCCACAGGGCGAAGCCGGTCAGCGGCAGCGCGATGGCCACGAAGACCAGGTGCACCCATTCCGCTTCCGCCCAGACGCCGAACAGCGGCAGCGCGGCCGCCAGCAGGGGCAGTGCCAGGCAATGCAGCAGGCACAGGCTGGACAGGGCGACGGCACCGGCATCAAGCAGGGCGGCGGAGGGCGACTTCATGCGGGGAGGTTCCTTGCGCGACAATTGTTATACAGTAACATTTCAATCCCGCAGCCAACCCGCTCCGACATGAACACTGTTTCCCGCGCCGACCGTCGCCTTCCGGTCACCGTGCTCTCCGGCTTCCTTGGGGCCGGCAAGACCACCCTGCTCAACCAGATCCTGCGCAACCGCGATGGCCTGCGGGTGGCGGTGATCGTCAACGACATGAGCGAGGTCAACATCGATGCACAGCTGGTACGCGATGGCGGCGCGGAGCTGCGTCGCACCGAAGAGACGCTGGTGGAGTTCAGCAACGGCTGCATCTGCTGCACGCTGCGCGATGATCTGCTGCAGGAGGTCCGGCGCCTGGCTGACAGCGGCCGCTACGACTACCTGCTGATCGAATCGACCGGGATCGGCGAGCCGATGCCGGTAGCGGCCACCTTCGCGGTACGCGATGAGCACGGTTTCAGCCTGAGCGATATCGCGCGGCTGGACACGATGGTGACGGTGGTGGATGGCAGCGCCTTCCTGGCCGATTTCGGGTCGACGCTGCGCTTGGCCGAGCGTGGCCAGCAGGCAGGGCCGGACGACGACCGCGGCGTGGTCGACCTGCTGTGCGAGCAGGTGGAGTTCGCCGACGTGATCGTGGTCAGCAAGGTGGACCAGGTGGAGGAGGAGCTGCTGCAGGACACGCTGGCGGTGCTGCGCGGCTTGAACCGTGACGCGAAGCTGCTGCTGTCCCGCTTCGGCGACGTGCCGCTTGCCGAGCTGCTGGATACCGGCCGCTTCGATTTCGAGCGTGCGCAGCAGGCCCCGGGATGGGTGAAGGAGCTGCGCGGCGAACACACGCCGGAAACCGAGGAATACGGCATTGCCAGCTTCGTCTACCGCTCGCGACGGCCGTTCCACCCGGCCCGCTTCGCGCGCACGTTGCAGCACGGCATGCCCGGGGTGATCCGCAGCAAGGGCTGGTTCTGGCTGGCCAACCGCATGGATTGGGTGGGTGAGTTGAACAGTGTGGGCGCGGCCACGCGCACGCAGGCGGCGGGCTTCTGGTATGCGGCGCGCGAGCGTGTGCGCGCTGGGCAGGAGGACACCACGCCGCTGCTGCCACCGACGCCACTGCCCTACAGCGATCTGGGCTGGGCCCGGCAGCAGGCCGACTGCTGGAGCGCGCCGTTGCCCGATGCACAGGAATTCCCGGACGCGGCCGCGCACGCGGCGATGGCACGCCTGTGGCACCCGCTGTGGGGTGACCGCCGGCAGGAACTGGTGGTGATCGGCGTACACATGGATGAGCGCGTGGTGCGGAATGCGCTGGACGCATGCCTGCTCAACGACGACGAGCTGCAGGCCGGGCCCCTGCTGTGGCAGCAGATGCCGCAGACGTTCCCAGTGTGGAAACGTTGATGCGTGGATGAATGCTCGGCTGGCAGTAGATCCACGCCATGCGTGGATGCCAGCCGGCAGGAGCCGAGCATGGGCTCGGCTCTACAGCTCATCGCTTCCGATGGACGTGGACGCATTGCCAGCCAGTAGATCCACGCCATGCGTGGATGCCAGCCGGCAGGAGCCGAGCATGGGCTCGGCTCTACAACGCATCGCTTCCGATGGACGTGGACGCATTGCCAGCCAGTAGATCCACGCCATGCGTGGATGCCAGCCGGCAGGAGCCGAGCATGGGCTCGGCTCTACAGTTCATCGCGCCACTGCCAACCTGCATCACTCACCTGCAGCACCTGCGTTGGCCGCAGGGCCTGCAGCAGGTGCGCGTCATGGCTGACCATCAGCAACGCCCCCGGCCATGCCGCCAGCAGATCTTCCAGCGCCTGCAGCGCGGCCAGGTCCAGCGCATTGCCCGGCTCGTCCAGCAACAACAGCTGCGGGGCAGGATCGGCATACAGCACGCTGGCCAGCGCACCTTTCACCCGCTCGCCATCGCTGAGGCTGCTGGCCGGGCGCTGGATGCGCTGCGCATCCAGGCCCAGCAACGCCAACCGTGTGCGCAGCTCAGCCGGATCGGCCGTGGGATGGGCGGCCTGCACCGCGTCGAGAATGCTCTCTTCGCTGCGCAGATTCAGCAGCTGCTGGTCGAGCAGGGCCAAGGGCGCGTGCCGTTGCACCTGCCCGCTGTCTGCGGCCAGCTCACCGGCCAGCACGCGCAACAGCGTCGACTTGCCGCTGCCGTTGTCGCCGACCACGGCAATGCGCTGGCCACGACGGATCTCCAGCTGCAGTGGCGCACGACAGCCGCGCGGCAGCACCAGCTCATGCGCCTGCAGCAAACGGGCTTGGCCACGCTCGCCTTCGCCACTGAACAACGCCAGTTCCGGCGCCACGTGCACCGCTGCTGCGGCGGCGCGTACCTGCGCAGCGCTGGCCTGCAGGCGATCGCTCTGGATCTGCTGCGCGCGCCCGTGGCTGGCTTCGGCGCGCTGCTTCTGCCGACCGAGCAGGATCGGTGCCTGGTTGGCCTCGCGCGCCTCGCGGGTGCCGCGTGCCTGGCGCTGCTGCTGGCGCTCGTGCTGCTCGCGCGCGCTGCGTTGCTGCTGCCGGTGCTGGGCGCGGACGTGGTCAAGCTGGGCGGCGGCGGCCTCGCGTTCGGCGGCACGCGTGTCGGCATAGTGCTGCCATGGCCCGCCATAACGATGCAGGCCGTGCGCATCCAGTTCGACGATCTGCGTCATCTGCGAGAGCAGGGCGCGGTCATGGCTGATCGCCAGCAGTCCGCCCTGCCATCGCTGCAGCTGTGCATACAGTTGGCGGCGGTGATGGGCATCGAGGTGATTGCTGGGCTCGTCGAGGATCAGCCAGTCCGCGCCGCTGGCCCACGCGCCAGACAGGGCGACCTGCATCGCCTGGCCACCACTGAGCCGCGCGGCGGGTTGCGCGGGATCAAGGTCGGCCGGCAGCTGCATTGCCTGCCACTGCTGCTGCAGGCGTTCGCGCAGGTTCCAGCGGTCGCCGATGCAGGTGAAGTCGCCTGCATCGACGCTGCCCGCTTCGATGCGCGCCAGCGCCGCCAGTTCGGCGCCCACGCCGGCCAGTTCGCCCACCGTGCCACGTGGCGGATAGCCGGGTGTGGGCAACAGGAATACCTGGCCACTGCGGTGCACCTGGCCCTCGTCGGGCGACAGCTGGCCAGCGAGCAGGCGCGCGAGCACGCTCTTGCCCACGCCGTTGGCGCCGACCAGGCCGGTGGCCACCGGTTCGAAGGAAAAGGACAGATTGGAAAACAGCGGTCGGCCATCGGCCAACCGATACGACACGCGATCAAGCGTGAGGGAATGCGAAGTCATGCGACCTCCATGGATGCCTGGTTCTCCCCTGCGCGCAGGGGCGGGAAGAGTCGGGCCGTCTAGTGCGAAGACGGCGGCATCACTGGCGCATTGGTCGCGAGCCTCTTGCAGGAATGAGTGCGCAGTATAGCGCCGTGAGCCGAATGGTCGCGGCCACTGCGCTGCGTTACGGCACCGAATCCAGCCGTGCGCCGACGAATTCGATGAACACCCGCAGCTTCGGCAGCACATGTCGGCCCGACGGCCACAACAGGTGGAACGTGCCGCAGGAATGCACGTGCTCATCCAGCACGGTGACCAGCCGGCCGTCAGCGAGTGCATCGCGCACCGAATGCACCGGCACGAAGGCCAGGCCACCGTCGCGCAGTGCCAGTGCCACCCGTGCCTCGATGGTGTTGGCGACCAGGTGCACCGGCAGTTCCTGCGCCGTTTCTCCCTCGGGCCAAAGGATCGGCCACGGTTCGAGTTTGCCGCTGCTGGGGAAGCGGTAATGCAGCAGGCGGTGCTGCAGCAGGTCGCCCGGCGTGCGTGGAACGCCATGCCGTTGCAGGTACGTCGGCGATGCAACCACACGGCGGGGGAACACACCAAGGCGGCGCGCGGTGAGGCGTGAGTCGCTGGGCTCGCCAACGCGCAGCACGGCGTCGAAGCCTTCCTCGATGACGTCGACCAGTCGATCGGAGAAATCCAGCTCCAGGCGGATGTCGGGATAGGCGGCCATGAACTCGGCCATCAGCGGCAGGGTGAGGTCGCCCACCAGCGGCAGGCTGATGCGCAGGGTGCCGCTGGGCGTCGCGTGCTGCTGGGCCAGTTCGGTGCGTGCGGCGTCGCGCTCGTCGAGGATGCGCCGGCAACGCGCCAGGAACAGCTGGCCCTCGGCAGTGAGGGTGATGCTGCGCGTGCTGCGATGGAACAGTCGCACGCCGAGTGCGTGTTCCAGCCGGGCCACGCACTTGCCGGCGGCCGAGGCGGAGATGCCTTGCACGCGACCGGTGTCGACGAAGCTGCGGGTGTCCGCGGCGTGGACGAAGGTCTGCAGGTTGGCCAGGTTGTCGAGGACGGACATGGGGAAGGTTGCTGCGAAAGAGGGCAGGGTAGGCGGCGGTCGGCGTGCTTGGTGACGCAGCCGGTGCAACAGTGCGGTGCGGGTGTCTGGCGGGCCGATGTGGCCCAATGGTTCCGGGCATCATGCCGATTAAGGACCGTGTGGTCCATGATGCGCGGAGCCCCACCCCGCTTTTTGTCGGCGCCGGGGCTGCCTACCGTGGCGGCCTCTCCCCACGGATCACCCCAATGACCCTCGCCCTTCCTGTTGAAACTGCACCGGCACTGCCCGCGGTGAGCGCGCTGCTGCAGGCCGTGCACCCGCAGCGTCTGGTCGGTGCGGTGGTGCTGGTGCGCGAGCACGGCGTGCTTCGCCATGCCAGCGCCAGTGGCCTGGCCGATCGTGAATCGAATACACCGATGCGCCGCGACCAGATGTTCCGACTGGCTTCTGTGAGCAAACCGCTGCTGACCGCGGTGATCCTGCGCCTGGTGGCCGAGGGCGTGCTCGACCTGGACGCGCCGGTGCAGCGCTGGTTGCCGGCGTTCCGCCCGGCACTGGCCGACGGCAGCCGGCCACCGATCAGCCTGCGCCAGCTGCTCAGCCACAGCAGTGGGCTGGGCTACCGCTTCCTGGAAGCCGATGCCGAGGGACCTTATGCGCAGGCGGGCGTGAGCGATGGCATGGACGCGAACGCGGTGACGCTGCAGCAGAACGTGCAGCGCATCGCGCAGGCGCCGCTGCTGTTCGCGCCGGGCAGCCAGTGGCTGTACTCGCTGGGCGTGGACGTGGCTGGCGCGGTGGCTGAAGCAGCGACAGGCGAGACGTTGCAGGCGTTGTTCGACCGGCTGCTGGTGCAGCCGCTGGGCCTGCGCGATACCGCGTTTGCCACCAGCGACGGTGGCCGCCTGGCGACGCCGTATGTCAGTGACCTGCCGCAGCCGCATCGCTTGCAGGAGGGCGAGGTGGTGCCTGCCTTCGAGGGCTCGGTAGGTATCGAATACAGCCTGGCACGTGCGACCGATCCGCACCGATATCCGTCGGCCGGCGCGGGGCTGGTGGGTACCGCGGACGAGGTGATGACCGTGCTGGAGGCACTGCGCGATTCGCGTGTCTCACAGTTGCTGCCCGACAGTTTGATGGCACAGATGGGAATGCCTCAGTTGGGCGAGCTGGGACCAGTCGATCCACCCGGTTGGGGCTTCGGCCTGGGCTTTGCCGTGCTGCGTGATGCCGCAGCCAGCGGCACACCACAGACCGTGGGCACATGGCGCTGGGGCGGTGCTTACGGCCACAGCTGGTTCGTTGATCCAGCGCGCGGCCTGAGCGTGGTCGCGCTGACCAACACGCTGTACGAAGGCATGCATGGCGCGTTCGTGGATGAATTGCGCGATGCGGTGTACGCCGATCTGGAGACGGCGCGATGAGCGGCCACGCGATCGATGCCGGGGCACCGGCCGGTGAGGCAACGCGATTGCCGTGGCGTGGTCTGCTGGCCTTGGCCGGTGGTGGCTTCATCACCCTGTTGACCGAAACGCTGCCGGCCGGCGTGCTGCGGCCGATGGGCGAGAGTCTCGGCGTCAGCGACGCGGCGGCAGGGCAGCTGGTCAGTGTGTATGCACTGGGCTCGCTGCTGGCTGCGCTGCCGATGACCGCGCTGACCCAGCGCCTACCGCGTCGTCCGCTGCTGCTGGCGGCGATTGCCGGCTTCATGGTGGTCAACACCGTGACCGCGCTCAGCCACGACTACGTGCTGACCCTGGTGGCGCGCTTCCTGGCCGGCGTGGGCGCGGGCCTGCTGTGGTCGCTGGTGGCCGGCTACGCCGCGCGCATGGTGGTGCCGGAACTGCAGGGCAGGGCGATCGCGGTGGCGATGATCGGCTCGCCGCTGGCGTTGTCGCTGGGGGTGCCGGCCGGCACGTTGCTGGGCCAGCAGATCGGCTGGCGCTGGGCGTTCGCGTTGATGAGCGTGCTGGCGGTGCTGCTGCTCGGCTACGCGCGATGGGCGCTGCCCGCATTGCCGGCGGCCGGCGCGGGCCGGCGCATGTCGCTGGGTTTGGTCTGGCGCATGCCCGGCATCCGCAGCACGCTGCTGGTGATGGTGCTGTACGTGCTGGCGCACAACGTGCTGTACACCTACATCGAGCCGTTGGCGGTGCAGGCGGGTGCGGGTGCGTGGCTGGACCGGCTGCTGCTGGCGTTCGGCATCGCCGCGATCGTGGGTATCGCCATTGCCGGCTGGGGCGTGGACCGCCATCTGCGTGCGCTGGTATGGGCCAGCGTGATCGGCTTCGTGATGGCAGTGGTTTCGCTGCTGCTGTGGCCGGGCGTACCGGCCGTGCTGCTGCTGGTGACGATCCTGTGGGGCGTCGCGTTCGGTGCCGTGCCAACCCTGTTCCAGACCGCACTGGCCCGCCGTGCCGGCGCCGCTGCCGACCTCGCGCAATCGATGCTGGTAACCGGTTGGAACCTGGCCATCGCCGCCGGCGGTGTGGGCGGCGGCCTGATGCTGCAGGCCAGCGGCGCCCAGCACCTGGCGTGGTTGCCGTTGCTGCTGCTGGCGGTGTGTGCAGCATGGCTGTGGGCCCGGCCGAAGGCCTGGGCATAGGCGTCGATCAACGGTGACGGGGTTGCCGGCCAGCGGCCGGCACCACAGAGAGCAGAACGTGCGAGCGCCGCGACCCGCTGTTGTTTTTCTCTTCTCTCTTACGTGGTGGAACGCCGCAGAGATCTGTCCCGGGTCGGGCGGGGTGGGTACGCGGGGGTGTCCGCGGCATGGATGCCGCGGCCAAGCCTCCATGGACGGATTCACGGCGTCCCCCGCGTATCCAC